>CANPWT010000001.1 GCA_947584775.1 uncultured Clostridia bacterium
CACTAGTTTGCTCCTTATCCCCACTGCGTAATAAATACTTGTGGGGACCCCATTGTTTCGCTTGTTTGCTGTTAGTTCTTTCCTAAAAGGTTAATAGTTATATATGTTGAGGGAGCGCAAAGTTCCCCTTTTTGTCATTCCGACCAAGCGTCAGCGCGTGGAGTGAATCTAAAATTAAATTTTATAAGGGTGTAAGTTGCGGTGGCGGGTTTGCTTTACAATTATGTTTTGGGATTATATAATAAGGGTATGGAAGAAATTGTAATTAACAAATCCCGCTTTATTGCTTATAAATTTGATTTAGTTAGTTTGGCGGATGTGCAAACATATTTAACGCAACTAAAAAAGGAACATAAAAAGGCAACACATATTTGTTATGCGTATGTTTTTAATATTGGCGCAAACTGCGAAAAATGTTCGGACGATAAAGAGCCTAGCGGCACGGCTGGATACCCTATTTTAAATGTGATAAAGAAGAAAAATCTAACCAACACGCTAATTGCGGTGGTTAGATATTTTGGCGGGGTTAAATTGGGCGCAGGCGGGTTGGTGCGCGCCTACACTAAGGCAAGTACGCTTGTTGCAAATTAATCTTTTTCAAAAATAATTGGGTAATACAAATCTGGGTTGTTTAACGCTTTTTCCACGCGTTTGCGTTCCTTTTTCCAAACTTTGTTACGAGATTTATATTCGGCTTCTCTACAATTCTGAGATTTTTCCACATCAAATAAAATTTGGTTGATAAAATTTATAAATTTTTCTTCAATTTTTATTTGGCAAATTTCCACCAACATAGTTGTAAGCAAAGCGTACGATTTTGCATCGGCTTCTTTTTCTGTTTTATTACAAAAATCTTGTATTTCAATTTTTTTATTTATCAGTTTTCTTGTTTTAAAGTTTTTAACCAACAATTTAAGCGTTTTTAAATTATCTAATTCTATATTAAAATTTTCCATCACATTTGGCTTTTTAATATATTGAATTGTGTGCCAAATTTCGTGGCCAACAGTTTGCAAAAATTCCACAAAATCATATAAAAAAGTCAAGTTTGTTAAACGTAAATCGCCTGGGTTAAAATATATATCAAATTCAGTGATTTTAACACCTTTTTTAGCATAACCAAAGTTGTCTAAAAATTTTGAAGCGGGGCACATCCAAGCGGAAATGTTTTCATGTGCAATGCTTTTGTCAGTGTGAAAAATAAGTTTATAATCATCTAAATTTAAGCCCGCTTTGTTGTAAATATAAGCGGCATAATCGTTTATAAAATTTATGGTTTCATCCTTGCTTGTTGACCCGTTAAGCATAATGTTATAAAAATAATTATGTAAGTTTTTTAAATTCTTTTGGGCATTCATGCTGCTATCTTAACTCTAATTTTTTATTTGTCAATAGGCAAATTAAAAATATTTGCAAAAAAAATGTGCGTATGCTATAATAAAATTTATGAATATTAAACAAGAAATTGCAAACTGCATAAATTACAAATTAAACGATATAAATTTTTACGATTATATTATTGAAAGCGTCAGTGCGGATAAAGGGGATTATTCCCTGCCGTGCTTTACTTTTTCTAAAATTTTAAGGGACAACCCTACAAATATTGCAAATAACATTATGTCCACACTAAATATGGGCGGAATAATTGAAAGGGCGGAAGTTGTAAACGGATACTTAAACTTTTTTTTAAATAAAGAATATGTTGCCAAAAGCGTGCTAAATAACTTTAAACTAAGCAATTTTAAATCTAACGAGGGCGCAGGCAAAACCGTTTTAATAGATTATGGTAGCCCAAACCTTGCAAAATTTTTGCACATTGGCCATTTAAAAACCCTAATTATTGGGGAAAGTTTGGCAAGGTTGTTTTCGCTTTACGGCTACAATGTTAAAAGGTTAAATTTTATTGGCGATTACGGCACACCTTTTGGCAAAATTATTGGCGGGATGAATAAATTTGGCAGTTTGGACGAAGTTAAACGCCTTGGCAACGAGGCCTTGCAAAATTATTATGTAAAATTTAACCAGGCAGAAGCGGCCGACCCCGAACTTAGCGCGCTTGCCCGTAACATATTTAAAAAAATAGAGGATAAAGATAAAGAAATTTACCCAATTTATCAATTAATAATATCAATTGGCTTAAAAGAGGCCAAACAAATGTTTAACACGCTGGGCGTTAAGTTTGATGACTACCGTGGGGAAATGTATTACAATCAGTTCGTGGGCGAGGTTATAAAAAAACTAAATAGCAAACACTTGCTGATTAACAGCGAGGACGCTAAAATTGTGGATTTGTCTAGTTACGACCTAACCCCGGCGGTCATAATAAAATCGGACGGAACAACGCTTTACATCACGCGTGATATTTCAGCGGCAATAAAAAGGCAACAAGAGTACAATTTTGACAAACTTATTTATGTAACCGATGTGGCTCAGGTGTTGCACTTTAAGCAGTTGTTTAAAATTTGTGAGTTGTTGGGCGTTAAAAATGCGGCGGGCATGGAGCATGTTCCATATGGCAGGTTCAGTTTGCCAGACGGCAAAATTAGTTCTAGGCGGGGCAAGCAAGCAGTGTTGCTAGATTTAATTGAATATGCTCAAAACAAGGCAAAAGAAATTATTAAAGATAGAACATTTTCAATAGAAAAGCCAGCGGATGTGGTTAACAAAGTTGCAAGGGCGGTGCTAAATTATAGCGTTTTAAAAGTGGAACGCAACAAGGACTGCGTTTTCGATATGGAAAAGGCCTTTTCCTTTGACGGGGAAACTGCGCCATATATGCAATACACTTACACAAGGCTAGAAAGCATTTTAAGGAAATATCAACCAACACGCGCCCTGGCAGATTATTCGTGCTTTGATGTGGACGCGTTTGACCTTGTTAAAATGATAAACGATTTTTCGTCCACGCTTACAATTAGTTTACAAAAGCGTGACACTAGCATAATTTGTAAAAAACTAATGGACATGTGCAAAACATTTAACCATTTTTACACATCAATTAAAATTTTAGACGATAACCCCAAAACCACCAAGGCCAAAATTAACCTTGTTAAGGCGCTTAAAGATACGCTTTCGCTTGGCTTTAACCTTGTTTGCATAGATAGTTTAAAAGAAATGTAAAAATTTTGTAAAAATATTAATTTTTTAGTAAAATTTTAACTAAATTTGTAATAAATTAAAAATCCTTTAAATAAATTAGTTTAACTTGTCTATAATTCATTTGGAGGATTTTTTTGTTTAAAAAACTTGCCCTTTTAAAAAAATATAAGTTATCGCTTTTAAACGATTATGCCAAGGTTAAGTTAATTTTGTTTAAACTAAACAATTTTTGCACTGACGAGACCATGTTAAAAATTAAGCAAAAAGCAACAAATTTAAATAAAATTTATTATTTAATCTTTTTTAAATTAGGCGTATTGGATTATAGTTTTTTGCTGTTTGAAGAGGATTTAAAAAAGGTTAAACTAACACAAAATTTGCCCCCAGATTGCAACGCCATTTTGTTAAAGGCAGAGCAAAATTTAAAGGAAGTTATTAAAAATTTTAATTCGGTTGAACAGTTTTATTTGTTAAACTACATTTAGCAAAATTTATAAAATTTTACTATATAATTGTATGGTAAAATATAATAGAGTTTTAGCGGCAAAATACGCGCAAACTTATGCAATTAAACCCAACCCAAAATATTATTTTTTTGACACCGTTGGCGGGGATTGCACCAACTTTATTTCGCAATGTTTGTATGCGGGCGGTTGCAGCATGAATTACAATAAATATTATGGTTGGTTTTATATTAATTCTAATTCGCGTTCGCCAAGTTGGACTAGTGTGAATTATTTAAAACGCTTTTTGCTATCTAATTCAAGCCCGGGGCCGGTTGCAAAAATTTGCCCAATAAATGAATTGGAAATTGGCGATATTATTCAGTTAAGGCAAACGGAAAACGATTTTAACCACAGTTTAATTATAACCAAAATTGAAGACGGCAACATCTTTGTTTGCGCGCACTCACTCCCTGCGTTAAATAAACCACTTAGCGAATATAATTACATCGAGGCGATAGGGCTGCATATTTTGGGGTATAATTTGTAAAATTGATTGACAAATTTTTAAATCTGTGCTACATTGAAAGCAAGATAATGACGATGGAGTAACCACAAAACGGGCTCAAAGTGAGTTAAGGATAGTGCGAACTTAACAGTTCCCTTGTGGCGAAAGACACATCCGAGTCTTACGCCTTTTAGGCAATAGTTTTGTAAAGTGGCAGAGCAATCTGCAAATTAGGTGGCACCGCGGTGAAGGTTTCATCGTCCTAATGCGTTAAGCGTTAGGTTTTTTGTTTTTTAGGAGGGATTTATGAACATAATGCCAAACAAATATCGCACAATAGATTGTGGCAGTTTAAGGCTTAACAACGTTTTTGAAAAACACACTCTTTCTGGCTTTGTAGATGCAATTAGAAAACTTGGCGGAATAACCTTTGTTGTTTTGCGAGATTTTTACGGCAAAACTCAGGTTGTGTTGCCTGAAAACATTAATTGCGAGTTAAATAAAGAAGATGTTATATGCGTAAAAGGGGAAGTGCGGGAGCGTTCTAGCAAAAACCCAAATATGCCAACCGGAGATATAGAGTTGGTTGCATCTAAAGTGACCATGCTTGGCAAAAACGAAAATGTTTTGCCGTTTGAAATTAAGCAAAGCCAGGACGTTAACGAGGATTTACGTCTAAAATATAGATATTTAGACCTGCGTGCGGACTACAATAAAAATATGCTAAAACTGCGTAGCGACCTTATGTTGTTTGTGCGCAATTTTATGAACAACCTTGGCTTTTTGGAAGTGCAAACACCAATTCTTACCGCTTCCAGCCCAGAAGGCGCGCGGGACTTTTTAGTGCCATCCCGCCTAAACCCGGGCAAGTTTTACGCCTTGCCACAAGCCCCACAGCAATTTAAACAACTGCTTATGACAAGCGGCGTAGATAAATATTTCCAAATTGCGCCATGTTTTAGGGATGAGGATGCGCGCGCGGATAGGTCTCCAACCGAATTCTATCAAATAGATATGGAAATGAGTTTTGCCACTCAAGAGGAAGTGTTTAGCGTTATAGAAAGTTTGTATGCTAGCATTTTCGAACGCTTTGCCGGCAAGCGCCCAGCAACCCCATTTAAAAGGCTTACTTATGCAGACGCCATGCGCGATTATTGCTCGGACAAGCCCGATCTTAGAAATCCGCTTAAAGTTTACGATGTAACCGAAATTTTATCAAACTGCGAATTTAATGCTTTTAAGGGCAATCAAATAAAGGCAATTAAGGCAAATTGTGGCGATAAGGGCAGAAAATTTTACGATGCACTTACCGAATTTTTAAAATCTAGGGAGGCAAAGGGCTTGGCATATGTGCGCGTGGCCGAAAATGGCGAATTGGAAACGGGCATTGCTAAATATGTTTCTCAACAGGAAAAACTTGCGCTTAAAAACCTATTAAAATTTAGCGCGGGGGACACAATATTCTTTGTGGCAGACAATAAGGAGAAAGTTATAAAATTTGCCGATGTTTTGCGTAACGAACTTGGCAAAAAACTAAATTTAATTGACGAAAACGAATTTAATTTTGTTTGGATTGTGGATTTTCCATTTTTCGAACTTGACGATGAGGGCAAAATTGCCTTTTCGCACAATCCGTTTAGCCTTCCTCAGCCAAGCCTGGAAGAGGTTAAGGCGGACCCACTAAATGCAAAAGCCTATCAGTACGATTTGGTTATAAACGGCTACGAAAGTTTGTCTGGCGCGGTTAGAAACCATAGCCGCGAACTTATGGTGGAATTGTTTAAAATTGCAGGCTATGATAAATCGGTTGTGGAAAACAAATTCCCTGCGCTATACAACGCCTTTTCGTATGGCGCGCCACCACATTGCGGGGCGGGTGCGGGCTTTGATAGGCTTATGATGTTGTTAACCCATAACGAGTTTATTCGCGATGTTATTGCCTTCCCAATGAACAAAAATGGTTGCGACCCATTAACCAACGCGCCAAACACAGTGGACGAAAAAGCGCTTAGAGATGTCCACATACAATTATTAAAAGAATAGGAGAGTTTATGAAAAGGGAAGAAATACGAGATTTACACAAAACTTACACTCAGTTTGCAAACAAAACCATAACCGTTTGCGGCTGGGTAAGAACAATTAGAGATAGTAAAAACATTGCTTTTATTGAACTAAATGACGGCGCTTTTAAAAGCGTGCAAATTGTTGTGGAAAAAGATAAAATTAAAAACTACGACGAGGTTGTTAAACAAAATGTTGGCGCGTCAATCATGGCAGAGGGCAAGGTTGTTTTAACACCAAACGCACAGCAAGCATTTGAAATAAATGCAAGTGCGGTTAATGTGCTTGGCGAGTGTGCAACCGATTACCCACTTCAAAAAAAGCGCCACACGGTAGAGTTTTTGCGTTCAATCCCAACCATACGTGCGCGTGGCAACCTGTTTAATGCTGTGTTCAGAATAAGGTCGGTTGCAGCCTTTATGATTCATCAATTTTTCCATGACCGCAATTTTGTGTATATTCACACCCCAATTATAACCTCTAACGATTGCGAGGGAGCGGGTGAAATGTTCCAGGTGACCACGCTAGATTTAAACAAAGTGGCATCAAGTGGCAAAGTAGATTATAGTAAGGATTTCTTTAACAAAAAAGTATCATTAACCGTGTCTGGGCAGTTGCATGAGGAGTGCTTAACTCACGCCTTTGGCAAAACTTACACCTTTGGCCCAACTTTTAGGGCGGAAAATTCTAACACCACTCGCCACGCGGCCGAGTTTTGGATGATGGAACCAGAAATGTGCTTTTGCGATTTAGACGAACTTATGAACAACGAAGAAGAAATGATTAAATATGTTATAACGCATGTTATGGACGAGTGTAAGGACGAATTAGAATTCTTAAACAAATTTGTAGATACCGGCCTAATTGAAAGGTTAAAAAATATTGTGGAAAACGATTTTGTCCGCCTAGATTACACCGAAGCCATCAAAATGTTGGAAAAAGTTAAAGATAGATTTACTTTCCCGGTTAAATGGGGAGTAGATTTACAAAGCGAACACGAGCGATATATCACCGAGGAAATTTATAAAAAGCCAGTGTTCTTAAAGAATTATCCAAAAGATATTAAAGCCTTTTATATGCGTCAAAACGATGACGGCAAAACAGTTGCTGCGGTGGATTTACTTGTGCCTGGCATAGGCGAACTTATTGGCGGCAGCCAGCGTGAAGAAAGGCTAGATAAATTAACCAGCCGCATAAAAGAGTTGGGCTTAAAAGAACAAGACTACGCTTGGTATTTAGATACCCGCAGATATGGCACAAACGTTCACTCGGGCTACGGCCTTGGTTTTGAAAGGCTAGTTATGTATTTAACAGGCATTTCAAACATCCGTGATGTGGAAATTTTTCCACGCACGGTGGGCGGAATTATTGGCTAAAACCACTCTCGCCAAATTAGAGTTGACGTTTTAAAAAGTTTTAAACAAGCAAAAATCCCAAATGCCTGGGATTTTTTTGTTTTTCTCTAATTAAAATTTAGGGAGGATTCTACAAATTTAAAAATGTCCAAAATTGCAATTTTTTACAATAAGGCGGGCAAAAACGCATACAAAATGCCCTAAAATATCTTATATTCTAATTTTAGTAGAATTTAAAAAAGTTTTTCTCTCATTTAAAGCGGGGTCTAGTTTTGCGTTTTTTGGGTTTAGAGAATATTTAGGCAGTTTCCCTTGTAAAAAATAGTATGGGCAAGTAAAATATTTTATGACAATGAAAAATCAAAAAATTGTCTATTACGACGACGAACTTAACGATGAGTTTTCTCGCGCCAATATTAAGCCTAAAAAGATAGATGCAAAATACAAATATTTGCGTGAGGGGCTACTAAATAAGATTTGGCAATTTTTTGTTTTACGAATTGTTGTAACGCCTTTTGCTTGGCTTTATATGAAAATTAAATTTAGGCATAAAATTGTTAACAAAAAGGTGTTAAAGGTTAAAACCGGCTTCTTCATTTATGGCAATCACACTCAACCATTTGCTGATGCCATTGTGCCACATCTGCTAACACTGCCCAAAACTGCGTATCTAATTGTACATCCAAGCAATGTTAGCCAGCCCGTTGTGGGTCGCCTTACCCCATATTTGGGTGCAATACCTCTGCCAGGGGATGTTGCAAGCACAAAAAACTTTATAAGTTGCATCAACAAAAGGATTGCTCAAAAGCATGGGGTTACAATCTACCCCGAAGCGCACATTTGGCCATACTACACCGGCATAAGGCCATTTAAAGAAACAAGTTTTAATTATCCGGTAAAACTTAAAGTTCCCGCTTTCTGCTTTACCAACACTTATCAAAAGCGCAAATTTTCTTCTAGGCCTAAAATTGTAACTTATGTGGACGGCCCCTTTTACCCAAACCCAAGTTTGCCAATAAAAGAGCAAGAAAAAGATTTACGCAACCAAATTTACAACTGCATGAAAGAAAGAAGCAAGTTAAGTAATTGCGAGTATATTAAATACATAAAACGAGGAGAGTAAATGATTAACGTTTTATACTCCGGCAACAACAAAGTGTTTGACGGAGTGCTAACAACAACTCTTTCCATCCTTAAAAGGACGAACACAACTGAACCATTTCACTTTTATATTCTTACAATGGATTTATCAGAATATGACGCCCGTTGGAAACCAATCGATGACAATCAAGTGAACTTCTTAGATAAAATTGTTAAAACTTATAACAAGCAGAACACAACAACAAAAATTGATGTAACCGAACTTTACAAGAAAGAGTTTTTAAACAGCCCAAACAACGATGCTTATTGTTCACCATACACACTGCTTAGGTTGTTTATAGATTTATTAGATAACATCCCAGATAAAATTTTATATCTAGATATCGACATCATGTTCAACCGAGATATAACCTTACTTTACAACACCGACATTGAAGGGTTTGAATATGCAGCCTGCCAAGACCATTACGGAAAATATTTTATAAACCCAAGATACATTAATGCTGGCATGTTATTGTTCAACATTAAAGAGTGCAAAAAAACCGGCTTGTTAGACAAAGCAAGGCAAAAAATAAAGCAAAGAAAATGGATGTTTGCCGACCAAGACGCATTATGGCACAGCACAAGCAAGAACAAAATTTTAAAGCAAATGTTTAATGACCAAAAATTTTTACACAAGCATACAGTGGTAAGGCATTTTAGCAAACGCTTGTTCTGGCTACCTTTCCCACACACGGCCAACATAAAACAATGGCATATAGACAAAGTTCATAAAGTGTTTAAATATCATCAGTTTGACGACATTTTAAATGAATATTCATACTATAAAAAATTATTTGATACAAATGGAGGTTTAAATGAAATCAAATAAACAAACAAAACAAAACAAAGACATTATTCCAATCTTCTTTTCGTGTGACGATAAGTATGTGCCTTATTTGGCAGTAACCTTAGAGTCCATCACCAAACACGTTTCAAGCAATAAATTTTACGAACTTAACATTCTGCACGCTTGCTCAATCTGCCCAGAAAATCAAATTTTAATCAGCGAGCGCTATTCGCGTGACAACGTTAAAATTAACTTTGTAGATATTTCGTTATACATTGAAAAATTTTCAAAGCGCTTACACACCCGCGATTATTATTCAAAATCCACATATTATCGCTTGTTCATTCCAAATTTATATAAAGAATACGACAAAGCGTTGTATTTGGATAGCGACATTGTTGTTTTGGACGATATTGCAAATTTATACAACATCGACCTTGGCGACAACCTAGTGGGCGCTATTCCAGACGAAGCAGTTAGCAAAGTGCCAGAGTTTGTAAATTATGTAATAAATCGCATAAAAGTTGAAAACGAAAATCATTATTTCAATGCCGGTGTTTTGTTGATGAACCTTAAAAAATTGCGTGAAATTGAATTTGAAGATATTTTTATCAACCTAATTGACAAAGTTACTTTCAATGTTGCGCAGGACCAAGACTATTTAAACACCATTTGTAAAGACCAAGTTCATTATATCGACAAAGTGTGGAACAAAATGCCTTTGCCAGACGAAAACATTAAAGATAAGGACATTAAATTAATCCACTACAATTTAAGTTTTAAACCATGGAAGTTAGATAACATTTTGTACGAAGAAAACTTTTGGGATTTTGCTAAAAAAACCAATTTCTACAATCAAATTGTGGATGAAAAGAAAAACTATACTAAAGAGATGCAAGAGGTTGCGAACAAACAAACTTCATCTTTAATTGAACTTGCCGACCAACAAGCCAAAGAGACGGACAAAAACAACGAAATTGCAAATATTGTTAAAGATGTTTGCAAAAGGAAGGGTGCGTAAAGCATGAAAAAACAAAAGATTTCCGCCCCGCCCGCGCTTGACCCGTCACGGCTAGAAGTGCTTAAAAAAATAGAGGAACTTGAAAGTTTAGGCATATTCGACCAAGATGTGGAGCAAGACCCACCTGGCAAGGTGCTAATGCCAAACAAGGTGGACTATTTAAACAAAAAATTATCCAGCAGAATTGCCACAGCCACGGCAAAATTTGTTGGAAGAAGATATTTAAACAAGTTAATAAAATCTAAGGCGCTAATCATTAAAGATATTGTAGGCATAGAAAACTTTCAAAACCTTAAAACCGGCGCAATTATAACCTGCAACCATTTCAGCCCAATGGACACGTTTGCCATGCAAGTGTGTTTTGATGCGGCAGGGCAAAAGCATAAAAACATGTACCGCGTCATCCGCGAGGGCAACTACACCGGTTTTCCAGGCTTGTTTGGCTTTTTTATGAGGCATATTAACACCTTGCCTTTAAGTTCAAACAGCGAAACCATGAAAAAGTTTTTGCGCGCGGTTAACACAATCCTTGCCCGCGGTGAATTTATTTTAATTTACCCAGAGCAAAGTATGTGGTGGAACTACAAAAAACCAAAGCCGCTTAAAAAATCCGCCTTTAAATTTGCCGCTGCAAACAATGTGCCTGTGTTGCCAATATTTATAACTATGGCAGACAGCGCCAACATCGGGCCGGACGGGTTTCCAATCCAGGAATACACCATACATGTTGCAAAACCAATTTACCCGGACAAGCAAAAATCGGTTAACGAAAACACAATCGCTCTTATGAACCAAAATTATCAAATTTGGAAAGAGATTTACGAATCCACCTATAACACAAAACTAACATATTTGTGTGATGAAAAAAATGAGCAATAAAAAAACCACCCAAATGGTGGTTTTTTTGTTACGCTAAAACCGGAAGTTTTCTGGTTACTAATACGCTGACTAAGTCAATTAACCATAAAATAGCCCAGCCAAGAACTATCCAAAGGATGCCAACTACTACCAACCAAATTTTGCCGGTAGCAACACCTTTAACGATGCGGTATACTGCCCATACAATGTCAATAACAGGTAGAGCAAATACAACTTTAAGCCATAAAGGTGCGTCGTCAAACCATTTAACAAAACCTTTCATTATTCCTCTCCTTTTTATAATGATATTAATATTATAAAAGATTTATGAATAAAACGCAAACAATTTGTCCGAATTTCCAAAAAAATCTAAAATTTGGCAAATTTAATCAAATTTTGGCAATTTTTTCTAACTATTTTGTGCTTTTTTGTTTGAATTGCGCTTTTTTTTCTAACGTTGGCTGCGGTTTCCAACTTGCCTCAACCAGCCTTTCCGGCCTAAAATACGAGGTGTTAGGGCAAACCGAGCGGTGGATTATTATGCCGCGCCCAGAGGAAATAAAACCTATAATATCGTCATTATACATTGGCTGACAGCACTTTGCAAACCTAATTAAAATGTTGTTCATGCCTGGCAGTTTTATTTGATTTTCCTTTGGTTCGTTAATGTTAATTTGTGGGTTAACTTTTGGGTTAAGCGCGGTTTTAACATTGCTTTCATATTGTTGGGCAAGTTTGTTTGCAATGATTTTTGGCGAAATAGCGCCCGAGCCAATGTTGGCGTAAAGTTCATTTTCTTCGTCAAAATTGTAAATTGCTAAAAGGTCTTCCATGCTCTTTTTATTTAACAATTTGTTGCTAGAAAAGCCTTTATCTTTAATTGCATTTTCCAACATTGTTTTGCCAAGATGAATATTTTCCTCTTTTAAATTCTTTTTAAAAAATGCGTTAATTTTGTTCCTTGCCGTGCTGGTTTTACAAATTTTTAACCAATCGCGGGATGGCCCTTTTGAATTTGGGTTGGTTATAATTTCTATAACATCGCCGTTGTGTAGGGTGGCGGATTGGCCAACAATTTTATTGTTAATTTTTGCGCCAACATATTTGTTGCCAATCTCACTGTGTATTGCATAAGCAAAGTCTATTGGCGTTGCCCCTTTTGGCAAATATACAACTTTCCCTTTTGGGGTTTGCACAATAATTTCCCCATCGTAGATGTCGCGGTTAAGCGAGTCGGCAAGTTCTTCCACCGGGGTATCGCCCTCCATCAAACGCCTAATTTCAGCAATGCGGGCATCAAAAGGGGATTGCTTGCGCTTTTCTTTATACACCCAATGCGCGGCCACGCCGTATTCGGCAAAGTTGTTCATATCTTCCGTTCTTATTTGAATTTCCACCGGGAAACCTTCAAAAATAACCGTTGTGTGCAACGATTGATATCCGTTAGATTTTGGTATTGCAATGTAATCTTTAAACCGATTTTGCAGCGGCTCAACCTTGCTGTGAATCCTGCCTAACAGGGCGTAACAATCGGGCACAGTTTTAACAATGGCGCGCACGGCAATAAGGTCGTAAATGTTGTCAAAATTGTGGTTTTGCAATTTTTTGTAAATGCTGTAAATATGCTTTTTGCGGCCGTAAACTTTGCCTGTTATGTTAAGTTCTTTTAAGCAATCCTCAACAAGCGCGGTTAACCTTTCAACAATTGGTTGGCGTTTGTGGTAGCGATTGTCCACTTCAAGTTGTATGCGGTCATATTCTTGCGGGTTAAGCAATTTAAAAGCGCCGTTTTCAAGTTCGGTTTTATAGTAAGATAAGCCAAGGCGGGCGGAAAGTGGGGCAAACAATGCCAAAATGGAGTTTGCAAGCGCGTGTTTGTATTCCTCGTCTTTATCGTCCACATTTCTAAGTTCGGCAACAACAAAGGCAATTTTTAGCATAATAATTCTAATATCTTTTGTTATTGCAAAAAACATGTTCCTAAGTTTTTCCGCTTCCTCACTTAAAAGTGAGTAATTTATATTGTCTAACCGCATCAAAATATTAACAACTTCTATAGTTTTTGGCAGGTTTTTGTTAAGGTCGTCAAGAGTTACTTTGCCATTTTTTAATGCGTAATAGGCAAGGCCCTCCGTTTTCTTTTCCTCGCCAAGTTTAAAATCGTTTAAAACAGTTAAAAAGTCGTTTAAAAATTTATCATTTGCATCTAAATTTAATAATTCAGTTTCTTTCATAGCAACATATTATAGCATAAAATTTTTAAATTTACAACCATAAAGCAAATTTGCCCCAAAAATTTATGTTTTTAAAAAATTAAAAGCGGATTAGCAATAATTTATTCTAACTAAAAACATTTTAACATAAATTATTTCGAGGCAATATGTATACTTTTGAAAAAAATGAAGTTCTAAAAAAAGTTAACACGTCCGCTAGCGGTTTAACGCAAAAAGAGGCAGAGGCAAGGCTAAAAGCAAACGGCAAAAACGAGTTGGAAAAAGAAAAAAAGTTTTCATACATCCTTTGTTTTTTTAAACAATTTTTAAACATAATGGTGGGCATACTTTTGGTGTCTAGCGTAGTTTCCATCAGCCTTGCCGTTATAAATAAAGAATATTCCGATTTATTTGAAGGGTTTGTTATTCTCTTTATTGTTTTTTTAAACGCCATAATTGGTGTGGTGCAGGAGGGCAAAGCGCAGGACTCAATAAAAAGTTTGCAAAAATACGATAAAATTAAAGTTAAAGTATTGCGCGATAACAAAGAAACATTTGTAGATAGCACCGAACTTGTTGTTGGCGACATTGTGCTTATGGAGGCGGGTAACATTGTGCCGGCAGATATTCGCTTGCTTTCCACCACCAATTTTTCAGTTGACGAAAGTTCGCTTACGGGCGAAAGCGTGGCGGTTAACAAAGATGCAGATATAACATATGCCGCATTTGTGCCGCTTGCTGAGCGCAAAAACATGGTTTATTCATCCTCGCCAATAACCAGCGGAAAGGCGGTTGGCGTGGTTGTTTCAACGGGCAAAGATACCGAAATTGGCCACATCGCCAAAATTTTAACACATCACAAAAAAGAGGTTACTCCGCTGCAAAAATCGATAGATAAAATTGGCAAAATAATAACTTGGACGGTGGTTGCGGTTTGCGTTTTAATTTTAATTATCGAACTAATTAAAGGGGACGGTATAATCAACGCCATCATGACGTCCATCGCCCTAGCGGTTGCCGCTATTCCGGAAAGTTTGCCTGCCGTTATTACAATTATTCTTGCGCTTGGGGTAGAACAATTAGCAAAGCGAAAATGCATAATCCGACAGTTGCACGCGGTTGAAACGCTTGGCAGTTGTGAGGTAATTTGCACGGACAAAACCGGCACGCTCACCATGAACAAAATGCAAGTGGTTAACAGTTTTAGCCTGTCGCCAAATTTTGCCGAACTATATAATTGCATGTTGTATTGCACAAATTGTAAACTTGAAAACGGACAAGTTGTGGGCGAGCCAACAGAAAAAGCAATTTTTAGTTACGCGTTAACAAAACAACCAATAGAGAATAGGCAAATTTTAAGGGAAATCCCATTTTCGTCCGAGCGTAAAATGATGACAATTTCGCTAATTGATGGGGCAAGTTACACAAAGGGTGCACCTGAAAAAATATTAGATAGATGCACGCAGGTTGTAATTGACGGCCAAACGGGTGCCCTAACCGAGGAAATAAAGCAAAAAATTAAAAAAGCGCAACTAGAAATGAGCGATAACGCCTTGCGCGTCATTGCTTTTGCCTACAAAACCAACTCAAACAATTACGAGCAGAACATGGTGTTTTTAGGTCTGGCGGGGTTAAAGGACAACCCTCGCCCAGAGGTTAAAGATAGCATAAAAAAATGTTACGAGGCAGGCTTAAAGCCGGTTATGATTACGGGCGACAACGCACACACCGCCTTTGCCATAGCGCGTGAAATTGGTATTGCAAAATCCACTAGCGAGGTTATAACGGGCGAGCAATTAGACAAACTTAGCGATGCACAGTTAAAAAATAATTGTAACAAATACACAGTGTTTGCCCGAGTTAGCCCAGAGCATAAAGTTAGAATAGTTAAGGCGTTTAAAAGCATTAAAAAAATTGTGGCAATGACGGGCGATGGTGTAAACGATGCGCCTAGCCTAAAAGTTGCCGACATTGGCGTTGGCATGGGCAAGTCGGGCACGGATGTGGTTAAAAGCGTTGCCGATATGCTGGTTACAGACGATAATTTTTCTTCAATAGTGGTGGCGGTTGAAGAGGGCAGAAAAGTTTACAGCAACATACAAAAGGCATTGCAATTTTTAATTTCCACAAATTGCGTGGAAGTGTTTGGGATGCTACTCAGTTTGTTAATTTTTCCTAAATACACCTTTTTACTGCCTGCACAAATGCTGTTCATCAATTTGGTAACAGATAGTCTGCCTGCCTTCGCACTTGGCATGGAAAAGGTAGAGCCAAGCGTTATGAAATCTCCCCCTCGAAACAGTCATGCTGGCTTGTTTGGCGGGGTGGTGGGCAAGGCAATAATTTATCAGTCCATTTTGCAAACGGCCATTGTTATGATTGTGTTCATTGTAGGCGTGTTTTGCTATAATCCGTCCGTTGCCAGCACAATGGTGTTCTTTACAATAATATTCATGCAACTTTTGCATAGCGTAAATTGCAAATCTAATAGCAGCATACTAAAAAAGAATTTGTTAGATAATAAAACCTTTAACCTTTGCTTTATTTTAACTTTGGCGTTAAATTTAATGGTTGCATGTACGCCGTTTATGTATACGCTTTTCTCATTACAATTTTTAAATTTTTCACAATGGCTAATTGTTATAATTGCATCCATTATAATCATCCCGTGTTGCGAATTATTTAAGGTGATTATAACCCCGTCAAATGGATACTAAAAATAAAAAAATATAGAAATATATTAAAAATTTATAAAAATAATAAAAAATGTATAGAAATTAATAAAAAAGATTAAAAAAAACAACTAAAATTTATAAAATTATTAAAAATTTTAGCATTTTTACAATAAAAATAATTAATGCATAATTTTGCCCTTTTTGCTAAAAATATTGCTAGGAGGACATATGAGCGTTCAAAATAAAAGAATTTTATCCACAGTTGTATATTACACCTTGGCGGGTTTGGCTTTACTTATGTCGGCATTTTTCGTATATGCATTGTCAGTAAGAGGGGCTGCCCTTTGGGTTAAAATAGTATACTTTATTTGGATAGGTTTTGTGGCCGCAGAAATAATATTTGATATTATTTGCACTTCTTGTGGCGAAGCAAAAACAATTTCTGGCTTTATCACTTATATTTTAAGTGTTTTGGCAGTAGTTGTGGCTTGCATCGTTTACTTTGTAAACGCAGGGGTTGCTGGGCTTGCAACAGATTTCTTTGGCTTGTTCTTATCAATTGCCATTATCAGTTTAATGACCACCGGCTACATGATTGCAACTTGGTGCGTTGGCGAAAGTTTAGTAGAACATAAAACAGCAGCACGCGCAATGCAAAAAGACAATAGAATTAAATAATAAAAAGGGAGGGTTTTAAACCTCTTTTTTTATTTCAAAATAAAGCCCAAAAATTATAAATCTTTCAAAATAATAAAAAAATTTATTAAAAAAATTTAAAAAAATAATAAAAAATAAATAAAAAAATAAAATAATTAATAAAAAACACAAAAAATAATTTAAAAATATTAAAAAACAAAAAATTTAATAAAAAATAAACATTAAAAATTATTAAAAAAAGCAAGAATATAATAAAATTTAAAAACTTAAATAATTTTTAAAAATTAACAATGTTAATATTTAATTAAAAGAGGTTAATTTAAAATGATATTTATTTATATTCGCCTTTGTTTTCAATTTAAAAAATAAAATAAAAAATTAAAATTTTTTTTAAAAAATATAAAATTTTTAACAAAAAACAATAAAAAAGCGCTCAAAAGCGCTAGTTTTTTTAATTTTTTAAAATTTATAAAGTGAGCCCGCCGTCCACTGTTATTACTTGGCCGGTTATAAAACTTGCCTCTTCACCAATTAAAAATTTAACAACATTTGCAACATCTTCTGGCGTGCCTATGCGATTTAATGGGGTAGATAAAACAATGTCGTTTATTTCTTGCTCATTTAGTTTTGTGTTCATCTTGCTTTTAATAAGCCCTGGGCAAATGGCATTAACCCTAATGTTAGATGGCCCAAGTTCTTTTGCCAAGGCCAGGGTAAAACTGTTTATTGCACCCTTGCTGGCAGAGTAAAGCGCCTCCATGCTAGCGCCAACCACACCCCACATGGACGAAATGTTTACAATGCTACCCTGTTTTTGACTAATCATAAGCGGGGCAAGGTGCTTTGTTAAATAAAAATTAGTTTTAAAATTGTTGTCCATAACAAAATTATAGTCTTTGCTGGTGCAATCTTGCACTTGTTTTATTAAAGAAACGCCCGCACAATTCACCAAGCCATAAATTGTGTGATATTTTTCTTTAATTAAGTTTGCAAATTGTTCAACTTCCCGTTCAACAGATAAATCTATTTTATATGCCTGTGCGTTTAAACTTTTGGCAAGGGGAGTAATATCGTTTTTGTTATACAGCAAAATCAAATTGTAATTTTTGCTTAAACTGTTGGCTATTGCCTTGCCAATATCTCCGCTAGCGCCTGATATAATTACATTTTTCATATTATATATTTTATCAAAAAATTTTTTGCTTTTCAATAAAATTTTTAATTTTTTATAAAAATTATTAAAAAATTGCATATTTTTGTTAATTTTTTTCAACTTTTTGCCAAATTTTTAATATTTTTAAAAAATTTTTAATAAAAAACCAATAAAAAACCACCATTTTTTAAACCAATTAAATTGTTTGGTGCAGATTTAAAAAATATTGACAACTATATAAAAAAGAATTATAATATTTATATGAAAAAGTTTTTTAAAGCACTTTTAATTTTGGTTTTGGTTGTGGCGTCTATAGGTGGCACATGTTATTTCTTTTATAAAAACTTAACCGTTAAAAAAGATAGTTACGCCCTAACCAGCAACTTTTTGCTAAGTGGTGATAAGGATGAAGTTTATTCCGATTTAGATAAAATTCATTTGCAACTTGCCGATTTAGGCGATTCCCGCTTTGTAGAACCTATTAAAACAATAAATAACATGGATGCAATTGCAAGCGGTTTGGCCAATTATTTAATAGACGCCAAAGAATACGATTTGGACGAAAACAAAATTGCCAGCAATTTAAACACATTAATTGCCAAATTAAACAGCGTTTCTAACATGATTGAAGAATTTAACATCAAGGCTAAAAATGTTGAATTTAACAAAACCACAGGTGCAAACGATTTATACAAGGGTGTTGCAAATTATATTGTTGCATACTGCGGGTTAATAGACAGTATGAATAATGAAGTTAACAAAATTTTAGTTAACAAAAATGTGGATTTAAAATTTGCCATATATGAAATTTATTCTAACAGTTGCAAAAGGATTTTTGGCGAGTTTAACACAGAAAATAGTTTAGTTTCCGTGGTAAATGAGGGCAATTTATCTTTCTTTAACCGCACATTCAATTTTGTTGCGGACACTAATTTGCAGGGCAATCACAACAATGGCTTTTCAATTGAACGCAACAAGTTTTTATCTGCTTACAACAAATGCAATAAATCTGATTTTGCTTACAATTTAGTTGCCCCAGACTATAATAATTTAGATTTTGTGGATGGCATGACTGAGGAAGAGGCGCTAACCAATACTGATGAAGTTCTTGCAACATATTACTTTAAAAGGATATTTTTGTAATGAAAAAAGTTTTAAACAAAACCTTAATTAGTTTAATTTTGTGCTGTATGTTAATTGCCTGCACAGTTTTGTTTGTTTCGTGCGGGGAAAAGAAAACAGGGTATGATTTAACCCAAATTGACGAGGAATTTAAATCTATCAAATATCAAAATATCTCAGTAGATGCCAACACCAACCAAATTATTATCTCTTATAGTGATTTGCTTTTAGAGTCGGGTGAGGCGTATTTACAAAGTTTAATAAACAACACCCAAACCGCATATTCAATTATAAACAACTACAACGCAATGGTGCAAAATTCAGTTAAATTTGCCTCCATCTACATCGATGCTTGTTCTAATGCAAAAAATGTAAATACAAATTTAGCAAACAAAACCAAAGCGGATTTAGATAGCCTAAACACTAGTTTAAACAACTTAAATAAAGATATAATAATCCTTGCGGACCGAATTAATTTTGTAAAAACCACAGGCGGCGATGAAACGGACGAAGAGTGCTTATCCAGGCTAGAACAATTGTTAAAAACATACGCAATTTCACTGCAAAAATGTTACAATTTTAATGACGATTTAACTTCAATTTATTTTGATTATTGCCTAACCAATGCCAAAAAGGATTACACCAATGTTGGAATAGATAGTTTTAACGAAAACGAAGGCTTGGCGAACTTAAATGCAAGGCTAGCCGAACAGGTTTCTAATTTAACTCACTCGTATTTTGAAAACAATTTAAAAGGGGACGAGGTTGCAGAACAGTTAACACAAGAAAACAAAACTTCGTTTGAAACTAGTTTTGGCTATGCAGAATATAAATCTAAATTGGACAGTATTAACAGAACTTACACTGAAATAAAAAGTGAACAAAAGCAAGATTTATTAAATATAAACATCCTTTTATACAACTATCAGGCAGTTATGGCCAACGAGCGTTCAATGTATAGAAAGGCGAGCGATTCCATCGACTATGTAACAGTTTTAAACGACCCAAATGCAACAATAGAGCAGCGTTCAAAACAATCAATAATTTTTAATCACTATAAATTGTTAACTGAATTTAACAGTAGTATATCTTCCGCGTTAGCACGGCTAGGAGTTTAAATGACACAATCCGAACTTGACGAATTAGCAAATTTGCTTTACCCAAACGCAAAGGATAGTTCGTACTATTTAAAAAAATATAAAAAGCGTGCAGTAAAAGGTGAGGTTACGCGTATTGCGCCCAGCCCTACCGGTTATTTGCACATCGGCCAACTTTATCAGGCGCTAGTGCACAGGCTGCTTGCCAACACCACTGACGGCGTTTTTTATATGCGCCTTGAAGACACGGACAATAAGCGGGAAGTGGACAAGGCGGGCGAAATTGCCTATGATATGCTTGTTCGCTTTGGTCTAACGCCGGACGAAGGCTATCGTGGCGCACAGCCAGAGATTGGCGAATATGGCCCATATGTTCAAAGCAAAAGGTTGGAGATTTACTATGCTTTTGCAAAGGATATTGTAAAATCGGGCAACGCTTTCCCGTGTTTTTGTTTGGCAACTGAAAACAAGCAAGAAATTTTGCAAAAACGCGAAGAAGAATTAAAGGAAACGGGCGGCCTTGAAGTAAAAGACCCATGCAGAAATTTAACCCTTGTCCAAATTAAAGAAAATTTAAAGGCTGGCAAAAAATTTGCTTTAAGGCTAAAATCTAGCGGGGACGTGAATAAAACGCACGAATTTGTTGACGCTATTAAAGGCAAAAAAGAGATGAGGGAAAACGCCAAGGACGATGTTTTAATAAAATCGGACGGCGTGCCGGTTTACGCTTTTGCGCATGTTGTTGACGATACGCTAATGGGCACAACCACAGTTATTCGCGGGCAGGAGTGGTTTCAATCTTTGCCTGTGCATCTAGAACTTGCCAGGGCTATGGGGCTTGCTCAATTTAAATATGCCCACACCCCAAACATTTGCGTGCTGGACGAAAACGGAAACAAGCGTAAAATTAGCAAGCGCAAAGATAGTTTTGCCGATGTAAGGTTCTTTTTAAAGCAAGGATACCCAACCACGGCGGTGATTGAATATTTGCTAAACTTGTTGAATAGCGATTTTGAAACATGGCGAAAAAACAATCCAACCCTGCCATACACAGATTTTCCATTTAACATTAATAAAATTGGGGTGGCTAACCCGCTTTTCGATTTTGCAAAGTTGAATGATATTTCTAAATCTATAATTTCGCGCTACACGGCCGAGCAAGTGTATTCCTCTGCGCTAGACTGGGCAAAAGAGTGGAATAAATTAGATTATGAAACAATAAAAAGCAACAAAACAAATTTAATTAAAGTTTTTTCAATAGACCGCGGCGGGGAACGGCCAAGGAAAGATATAACCAAATTTGACGAAATAATTTCGCTTTACGATTATGTTTTGCCGTCATTTAAGCCTAAATTTAGCGTCAATTTAGGGCAAGTAAACAAAGAAAAGTTGATTGCTTTTTTAACCGATTATGAAAATAATTATACCATACTTGCGGACAATAGCCAATGGTTTGATTTTGTTAAAATTACTGCATTAAAATATAATTTTGTAGATAATAAAACCTATAAACAAAGCCCAAGTGCATATGCAGGCAACATAACCGATGCAACAAAATTTATTCGCCTTGCCATAACAGGCAAAGAAAACAGCCCAGAACTTTATTCAATTATGAAAATTTTGGGCGAGCAAACTTGTAAATCTCGCTTGCAAGATTTAATAGATTATCTTAAAGCAAATTAGCCCACACGGGCTTTTTTGTTTTTGTAAAGTTTACTTTTTTTTAACTATTGGTTATAATTAAACAGATAGGAGGCAAAATGGCAACACGAAAAACTGCAACAAAAACAAAAAAACAAGTTAGCATTGACTTAGATTTAAACTTAACCAAATCTCAAACCAAAAAAGTTAAATCCACCATTAAAAAAACGCCCGTTGGCTTGCTGGTTTGCACATTGGTTATGCTGTTTTTAAGCGTATTTGCCGGCGGAGTCATTGGTCATTTTTTAACCAAAAATGATTGCTTTGAACTGATTGGCGAGGAAGAGGTTAGTTTACGCGTTGGCGAAGTTTATGTCGACCAAGGGGCAAAAGTTATTGCTTTTAACAAAGACGTTAGCAATAAACTAAACATCTCTACCAATTTAAAATTGACCGAGGCTGGCTACTCTGCCGATGAGGTTGGCACATATTATATTGTTTACACCGTTAATCATTTTAAATACAACTCCATTTTTAAAATTAAAAAGGTTAGGCTGGTGCATTTTGTAGAGCCAAGCGAGGATGTGGAGGAATAATGAGCAAAGCAATTAGAAACATTATTGTTATAACAATTTCCATTATAGTTGGCTTGTCTGTTGGCTTTTTGGGCGTGGTGTATTATAAACTTCCACAAACGGAAGAACTAATTGTTGGCGAACAAACTTTTTATTCATCCACGCCGTCAAGTGTAAGTAGCAACCCAATTGCTTTTTCGTCTGGCGAGTTATCTATTCATTTTTTAGAGTTGGGCAATAAATACACAGGGGATTCCACCTACATAAAATTGGGCGATTTAGACATTTTAATTGACTGCGGCAGTAAAACAAACAGCATTTCAACTGTAACCAATTACATCAATCAATATGTAACGGACAACACGCTTGAATATGTTATTGTAACCCATGCCCACACCGACCATTTTGCCGGCTTTGCAACCAGCCAAAAAATGGATAGCATTTTTGATTTATACACAACAAAAAACATTATAGATTTTGGTTCGGGAGTAAAGGATAGTTCCCGCGCGGTGTATTCAAATTATGTTCGCGAGCGCGATGCCGAAATTAGCGCGGGCGCAAATTATATAGATGCTTCTCTCATTAGCGCAAACAACAACAAAATTATTGAACTTGCACCAAATTTTACGCTGGAAATTTTGTATAACCAATTTTACACAACAAAAAATTCTAAAAACGAAAACAACTATTCAGTTTGCACCTTGTTTACATATTTCAATCAGCATTTTTTATTCACGGGGGATTTAGAAAAAGAGGGTGAGGAATTGCTTGTTCAAAACAATGTTAGCATACAAAAACAATCCTTGCCAGAGGGCGTTGAACTTTACAAGGCTGGGCATCATGGCAGCGCCACTTCATCTAGCCAAATTTTATTAGAAAACATCCACCCACAACACGTTTGCGTTTGCTGCTGTGCGGGAAGTTCGGAATACACCACAAATGTTTTAAACCAATTCCCAACCCAAGATTTTATTAACCGCGTGGCACAATATACAGACGAAATTTATGTAACAACACTTTGCCTAGATTACGATGCGGGCAATTTTACTTCGTTTAATGGCAACATAATTATAATAACGGACGGCAACAATTTTTCGTTGAAGTGCACATATAATACGACAAAATTAAAAGATACGGATTGGTTTAAACAATATCGCACCTGGCCCACAAGTTAGCATAAAAAAATCACGCACACGGCGTGGTTTTTTAAAATTGCTGATAAACATTATATTGATTATTGCTGTTTACACCCAACAAATAATCGCACGAAACATTAAACACTTTTGCCAAACCTGTAAGCGCAATCAAACTTGGGCAACCTTTATTGCGCTCCCAAATTGAAACATTGTCCTGCGAGGTTTTAAGCCTGCTTGCTAGTTGCGCTTGTGTTAATTTGTTTTGTTGCCTTAACTGTTTAATTTTAGTTCCGATGTCAAGTTTTTCCATAGTGGTATTATAAACTACAAAGTGGTGCTTGTCAATATGTGTAAATAAAAAAATTTAAAATTTTTTAAAAGAAAATTAGCAACACTAAACTTAGTGCAATCAAATAAATTGCAAAATAGTAAAGTTTGTTTTTGTTAACAAGTTTTAGCATAATCTTTATTGAAAGTATGCCAAAAATAAACGAGGTTATCATAACAATAAATATGCCCGCCCAATTAATGCTGAGTTGACAAGAAAACAGTTTTACTCCCTCGTAAACCGCGCTGGCAATAATGATTGGAATAGACATTAAAAAGGAAAAATCTAACGCCTTTTCCTTATTCACGCCAAGCAGCAACCCGCACACCAAAGTTGACCCGCTTCTGCTTATTCCTGGCAACAGCGCGCACCCTTGCGCCAAGCCCATAAAAAAGGCGTTGCGCTTGTTTAGCGGTTTGTTATTTTCCTTTTTCAAATCGGCAATAATTAACAGCACGCTAGAAATTAAAAAGCCCCAAACCAAAGTGTGCACGGCAAAATTTGCCTCTAAAAATTTATTAAACAGCAGAACTATTACAACGGTTGGAATGGTGGCAATTATTAGGTTTATATAAATGTTTCGGTTTTCGTTAGGTATTAGTTTTTCGCGCTTAAAAACGCTACCAACATCGCGCCCAAATTGCCCAAACAATTCGCCAAGCCGCTTGCGATAACAAAATATAACGGCAAACAACGTGCCAATGTGCGCCACAACGCTAATTAAAAGCAGGTTGTCCAAACTAAAAAATGAGCCAATCATAACAATGTGCCCGCTGGACGAAATTGGCAAAAACTCGGTTATGCCCTGAATAAAACCAATTATGAAATATAAAAAGGCGTTAATCACTTGAAAAAATCCTCAAATTATTATATTATTATTACACAAATAAAATACATACACTTTAAGGAGTTGAAATGAAATTAGGCGTTGTGGGGCTGCCAAATGTTGGCAAAAGCACATTATTTAACGCAATAACCAAGGCGGGGGCGGAAAGTGCAAATTATCCGTTTTGCACAATCGAGCCCAATGTTGGCGTGGTGGACGTTGCGGACGATAGGCTAAACAAACTTGCCCAACTTTACAACACAAAAAAAATTGTGCCCGCACAAATTGAATTTGTAGATATTGCTGGCCTGGTTAAAGGCGCAAGCGAGGGCGCGGGGCTTGGCAACAAATTTTTAAGCCATATTAGGGAAGTGGACGCAATTGTGCACGTTGTGCGGGTATTTAAAAATGATAAAATTATTCACGTTGAAGGCAGCATTGACCCGGTTAGAGATATCGAAACCATTAATTTGGAACTTATTTTGTCTGATATAGACAGCGCCACCAAGCGTTTAGATAAAATTAAAAAACAAGTGTTGGGGGGAGGGGCAGACCAGGCCACAATTAAGGAATATGACTTGCTAAATTTAATTTTAAACACCTTAAAGGCGGAAAAACCAGTTAGAACGCTACATTTTAGCGAGGAAGATAAAAAGATTGTGGATGGCTTCTTTTTAATAACCAACAAACCAATAATTTATGTTGCCAACACCTCGGACGAACTTGACAATTTTCAGTTGGAAAACATACAAAAAATAAATAAACTTGCACTTAGTGAGCAAGCGGAAGTTATTTCGCTTTGCGCCAAAACGGAAGAGGAACTTATTAACATGCCGGCCGAAGATAGGGAAATGTTTATGCAAGAACTTAACATAGATTGCTCCGGGCTGGACAAACTAATAGTGGCAAGTTATCATTTGCTTGGCTTAATCAGTTTTATAACGGCAGGGGAAAAGGAAGTGCACGCCTGGACCATCCGCCGTGGCACACTAGCCCCACAAGCAGCCGGCAAAATTCACACCGATTTCGAGCGCGGGTTTATTCGTGCCGATGTTGTAAAATATGACGATTTAATTACACTTGGCGATTATAACCTTTGCAGGGAAAAGGGCAAAATAATTTCCGCCGGCAAAGATTATGTTGTGCAAGACGGCGATATAATTGTGTTCAAATTTAATGTTTAGGAGCATTTATGCGGGAAGTTAAAAAGGGTAAGTTAATTAAAAAAATAGAAATTTACACCAGGCAATATTCAACCTCACTTGCAATTTGGTTGCTGTTGTTTAATGCCTTGCTTTGGATTTCGCTAATAGAAGTTGTTTCTAGCGTAAAAAATTTATTTTCAATAATTTTAACCAGCCTAATTTTTATCTTTTGCCTGGTGTTTAGCATAATAACTTTTGTGCGCGCCAAAAAAATGCATAAATACGAATTATATGAAAATGCCATTGTGCTGCACTCCCTGTGGGACGAGCAAACAATAGACCTTAACAATGTAATAAAAGTTGTGCCTAATCAAAACATGCTTAACAAATATGGCACAAACGCAATTCAAACTTTAACACTGTTTTATCTAGATAAAGGCATACGCAAAGTTACCCTAAAATTTGTTAAAACCAATGTTTACGAACTAGCAATTACAATTTCCACCCGCATTGCCGAATTGCGCAATCTTCAAAACGACACCCGCTTAAAAGTTATGGAACAAAACTTTCAAAACTATTAAAAAAAAGCCAACCTCTGGCTTTTTTTGTTATAAAATTAAGTCGTCCATAGTGCAATTAAAATATTTTGCCACATCCATAACACACTGAACGCTTGGCTCAGTGCCGTTTTTCCAGCGCAACACATTGGCACGGGAAAAATGTAGGTCGCCACACAATTTTCTAAAAGAAATATTTTTTGCATTAACAAGGCTTTTCAAATTATTATAAAAATTATTTTGCTTGGTGTATGGCTTATAATTATTTTCATCACAAAACTTATAAATATAGTCTATTGAAACTTTTAAATAGTTTGCAATATTTTTTAGCGTGCCCAAACTAGGGTTGCGCTGTTTATATTTATAAAAAGTGTTTTTAGCAATAATGTTATTTTCAAATAAATCATTTGTATTTTTGCCCAATTCTTCTAAAACATCTTTTACGGCATTAATAAAATTCATATTTACCTCTAATAAAATTATTTTAACTTTATTAAAAGATAGTTCTTTTTGCCTTTTTTAAATAAAATCCCGTGGGAGAGGCTGGCTTTGCTTATTTCGCTTTGTGGGTCGGTTATTAAAACGCCGTCCATGCTAAGGCCGTTTTGTTCAATCAGTCGCCTTGCTTCCCCTTTGCTGGAAACAAATTTTGCGGCCAAAACTAGGTCTAACACGCCAATTTTATCTTGGGTTAATTCAAGTTCAAAGGTTGGGGCATTGTCTTTATTAATGGTTTGGCTGTTAAACAAATTGTTGCTCATGCTTTGTGCGGTTATTGCGTCCTGCTCGCCACGAATAAATTTTGTAATTTCGTACGCAAGTCTTTTTTTGCTGGCAACAATGTCTGACTTTATCATTGCGCGCACTTCGTTCATAGGGATGTCGGTAAACAGGGCAAACATCATTTCAACGCACGCGTCCGGCGTTTGATACACGCCCTGATAAAAATCGTATGCCGAAATTTTATCGTTATCAATCCAAATTGCGCCCTTTTCCGTTTTGCCCATTTTTTTGCCCTCTGGGGTTAGCAGTAATGGGTTGGTTGCGCCTATCATAACACGGTTTTGCCCGTCTATAAAATTCATTTTTCTGCCAAGTTCGCAGCCGGCAACAATGTTCCCCCATTGGTCAGCGCCGCCCCATTGCAAGTTGCAGCCATATTTTTTGTTTAAATACAAAAAGTCGTACGCCTGCATAAGCATATAACCCATTTCAAAAAAGGTGAGCCCGCCCTCGGCAATTCGCTTTGCATAAATTTCGTTGGTTATCATTTTGTTAACATTGAAATGCACGCCAACATCACGCATAAACGAAACATAATCGTAGCCATTAAACCAATCCGCATTATTCACAATTATGGCTGGGTTATCGCCATCAAAACGCAAAAATTTGCTGTACGCACGCTTAATGCCGGCAATGTTTTGCTCTAATTGTTGCTTGGTTAACATTGGCCTCATGTCTGTTTTACCGGTAGGGTCGCCGATTGCAGCCGTGGCCCCGCCCACCAAAATTATAACTTTATGCCCGGCCTGCTGAAAACGCCTTAAAATGGTGCACGGAACACAATGCCCAATGTGCAAACTGTCCGCTGTTGGGTCAGTGCCTGAATATATGGTAACTTTGCCGTTATTTAATAGGTTTTTTAGCGTTTCCTCGTCCGTTGTTTGATATAATAAATTTCTTTCCTTTAATGTTTCAAATAAATTCATATTCCCCTCTAATTTCGTGATTCCCACAAGTTGGTTATAAAGTTTTGCAGCATCCCGCCCTTAATTACATATTTGCCAAAAAGTTCATCAGTTTTGTTGTAAATTACGCGTTCAACATGTGTGTTGTTAACCACGCCGGTTTTAATAACATTGTTTGCCAGCGGCACAAGCGAAATTACAACCAAAACTATGTTAATAATAACAATAATTAAAAACCCTTTCAGTGCGCCAAACACTAAGCCAAAAGCCTTGTTAACACCGCCCAAAACTTTGTTTTTAGTCAATTTTGACAACACTGCGTTTAAAATTGCAAGTATAATTTTTAACAAAATAAATATCAACACGCCAGATATAACCACCACACAAATGTGGCCTAAACTTGCGCCAATTAGGCTTGCCACCGTTTTTGAAGAGGCCATATCAACATTGCTTTTAGAAATTACGCCTGTAATTAGCGTTTTTAATATGCCGTTAATGTTGCTATTTTTAATTAAATCTATAATTTGTTCCTTGTTTTCAAACGAAGAAATTTGGTTGCCAAACCCTTCAACACCGTTAAAACTTAATGCAATTTTGTTGCCCAAAACGGTGGACAATTTAAACATTTTATCTAACAGCATTGCAACATATTTTGCGCAAAATATTGCAATTAGCAAGCAAACAATCCAACTAAAAAGCGAAAGGACAGATTTAAAAAACCCTTTTTTAAAGCCCACCAAGGCAAAAACCACCACCAAGGCCACTAAAACTACATCGATAACAACACCAACAACTTGCATATTTACCTCTTTGTTAATATATCACAAATTCAGAATTTTGTAAAGATATTAACCAAATTTGAAACAAATTAAAATATTTGCAAATTCAAAAAACGCCAAAAAAGTGTAAATTATTAAAAAAAATTAAAAAATCAAACTTCATATTGCGGTTTTAAATTAATTAAAGTATATAAAAATAGTTGTAAACAATTGGAAATTATTTGTTAATATTAAATTCTTGTGATATAATAATTACTATTGAGGTATATATGGTAAATAAAAAGAAAAACAGTTGGAAAACAATTTTAATATACACTTTGGTTATCTTGCTATGCTTGGGTCTTGTGTATTGGATTTTTGCCCGCAACGACACCAGCAAACAAATTTCTTACACCGAATTTCAAGAGTTAGTGTTAGACGGCAAGGTTGCGGAAGTTGATATTTATGGCTACACCGCCCGGGTGAGGAAAGTGGACGGCGTGCCAGAAAAAAATTTCCCAAACAAAGTGGACGCATATTTCACTTTTATGAGCATAACTGAACTTAAAGATTTTATTAACGAATACAATTACTTAAAAGATGTAGACGGCAACTTTGTCGTGGACGAAGTAACAGGCAACAGGCAACTTATTGAAACGCCAATTATTGTTAACGAACAATACGAGCAGGAATCTTGGTTTAGTGCAATTCTTCCATATTTAAGCGTTATTATGGTGTTTGTGCTTGGCATATTTTTATTTAAAAGCATGTCGGGCAGCAGCAAGGGCTTTGGCTTTGGCAAATCAAAAGCAAGGTTGGTTGTATCGTCCTCGGTAAGGTTTTCAGATGTTGCCGGTGCGGATGAAGAAAAACAAGAATTGCAAGAAATTGTTGCGTTTTTAAAAAATCCAACCAGGTTTACCGAATTGGGCGCAAGGATTCCAAAAGGCGTTTTGCTTGTAGGCCCTCCTGGCACGGGTAAAACCTTGCTTGCAAAGGCAGTTGCGGGCGAAAGTAAAGTTCCATTTTTCAGCATTTCGGGCAGCGATTTTGTTGAATTGTATGTAGGCGTGGGCGCAAGCCGTGTGCGTGATTTATTTGAAAGCGCAAAATTAAACGCTCCTTGCATTGTGTTTATTGATGAAATAGACGCAGTGGGCAGGCAGCGTGGCGCAGGCATGGGCGGCGGCAATGACGAGCGTGAACAAACCTTAAACCAACTTTTAGTTGAAATGGACGGCTTTGAAACCAACAGCGGCATAATAGTTTTGGCGGCAACAAACCGTGCAGACGTGCTAGACCCAGCCCTAACCAGGCCAGGCCGTTTTGATAGGCAAATTTATGTTCATCTTCCAGATGTAAAAGGCAGGGAAGAAATTATTAAAGTTCACGCTAAAAACAAACCATTAAGTGATGATGTAGACGTCAAGCGCATTGCAAGGCTAACAAGCGGGCTTGCAGGCGCAGACATTGAAAATGTGTTAAACGAGGCGGCCTTGCTTGCTGCACGCGACAACCGTTATAAAATCACCATGGTAGATATTCAAGAGGGCTTAAACAAAGCATTAATGGGCCCTAAAAAGGTTAGCAAAGTTATAACCGAACAAGATAAACACATAACCGCAATCCACGAGGCGGGGCACGCAATAATTGCTCAAACCTTACCTAATTGCGACAATGTTCAAGAAATTTCAATTATTCCGCGCGGGGCAGCCGGCGGCTACACTTTAACCTTTGACGAAAATGACCGCGCATACACAACAAAACAAAAATTGCTAGACACAATTGTTATGATGTTGGGCGGCAGAACAGCGGAAGAAATTATGTTAAAGGACATTACCACGGGCGCATCTAACGATATTGACCGAGCAACTAAAGTTGCGCGCAAAATGGTTAGCGAGTGGGGCATGTCGGACAAACTTGGCCTTATAAGTTTTGGCGAAGGGGAAGAAATTTTTGTTGGCAAAAACTATCAAAAACAACTTTCATACAGCCAGGAAATGGCACATGAAATCGATTTAGAAGTTAAACGAATTATCAACACCGCGCACGAGCGTGCTTTAAAAATATTGCAAGAAAAAGCGGACATTTTAAAGAAAGTTGAACAAATTTTATTGGAAAAAGAAACCATTTACCAAGAAGAGTTCGAAATGATTTATTCGGGCGCAAGCGTGGAAGAAGTTGTAAAAGCCATTGATAAAAAGGAAAAGGAAAAACAAATTTATCAAGAAAAGGCTAAAAAGGAAGCGCTAGAGGAGCATAAAACCCGCGATATTAAATCCAGGATTGCAACCGCCGAGGCGTTGGAAAAAGCGGGCGTAATTTCTAAAAAAGATTTAGAAAAAATTAAAGCGGAAGCCAATGCGGAATTCGAGGCGTTAAAACAAGCACAAGCCAAAGCAGAAAATGAGGCCAAGGCGGAAGCGCCAACCGAAGACAATAAAAAGCAAACCGAAGCAAAAGACAATAAAAAGCCAACTGATGAAGACAAAAACAAATAATTTACTTTACTAATTTTTAAAAATTTTGTAAAATACAATTGGAGGAACATTATGGAAGAAAAAATTAAAGCCCTTATTGCAGAAAAATTAGGCAAAAAAAAGGAAACTATAACCCTTAACTCTCGCCTTGTTGAAGATTTAGGCGCAGATAGTTTGGATGTTGTTGAACTTGTTATGGCTTTTGAAGATGAATTTAATATTAGTTTGCCCGATGAAGAAGTTGCTAAAATGAAAACAGTAGGGGACGCTGTAAACTATCTTAAATCAATAAAAAAATAAATTAAGCAGCCTTTAATGGCTGTTTTTTTTACGCTAAAATTTAATTTATTTTTAAAAATTTAATAAAAAAAGTTAAAGATTTAACAAAAAAACATAAAATTAATTATATTTTTTTAATTTTTGCCAAATTATTTGCGTTAATAAAAATTTTTATTTGTTAAAATTGGAGTATGAAAATTTGTAAGTTAACCGAACTTAATTCAATAATAGAGGCAAAGGCAAAATATCAAAAAGTTATGCTTATTTATGATGATTCTGCTTCGCCTACACAAATAAACGAAATATATTACAATTTAAAACAAATTTGCGTTTTTAATAAAATTAAAGCAGGCGAAAATAATTTAGATATTTACAATGGCTACCGCGCAGTTATTTATTTATGCACGGCTGATAGTTTTATTAAATTAAACATAGATACTAACGAATTTATTAACATTTTTATACCACAAGATAATGCCATTTTGCCATATGTTATGGACAAAAATTTTTACATTTGCAAAGCGGAATCCTATTTGTTAACCGATAAAATTTCATCGGACGAAAACATTACAATCAGCCTGCTTTTTAACGAATATTTTAATTATTTAATGAGCCTTGTAAACTGCGAGGAGTTCAATTTAAACTTAAATTTTTCTTCCAATTTAACCATAACTCAAACCCTAAACTTACTTTCCTCCCTGCCAAGCAATTTGCGTTTTTACGATATTGAATTAATTTCTAAGGCTAACATTGATTACAAAATGTTGCCGATTGTGGATTATTTGTTAATTGCAGCCTTTTACACTGTTACAAAATCTATTCAGCAAAACAATTTAACCATTGTTGATAGTTACAAAGCGTTTAAAGACGATTATGCGCAAATAGACAAATATTTTTCGCTGTGTTCAAACAATGTTTTGTTGGAATTAATTAAATTAAATTTTAGTTGCCTGAACAGCGTTTGCGAACGCGTTAAAGATATGATTTTGCAAAATTTAACCCTGCCTTTTACTTTTTTTGGCGCAAATGACGCTAATTTAAAAGATGTCAGTTTAAAATTAAAAAATTTTTGCAAAAATAGCAATAATTTATTTGCGTATTTATATTTATATAACATTTTTTCCGTTTAAATTTAAAAAAATGTTTAATTTGTTCAATTTAAGGCAACAATTTAAACATGAAAAAGTTGTTTATCATTATAGTTTTATTTTTAATTTTAATTTGCAACATCCAACCCAAAGCCGATTTTAGCCTACTAGATTATTTTGATGGCGAATACACCGTCTATTCAAATTCGGGCGAGGGCGTAAATTTAGGTTTTTGTTATATGTCGTCCAAGCCGGTAGATAACAAAATGGGGGAAAGTTTAAAAATAGAAAATTGCTTGCCCTCAGCTGCACTTACAAAATTAAATGCAAAAGTTGTTAAAACCGAATATCTGCAAACAGGCGCAAGCGTAATTTATGCATATTCAAATAAAATAGCCAACAGTGTGGAAGTAAACAATAATAAAGTTAACTTGCAATTGGCTTGTTATGATGATTATTTTATCATTGGTTGGCCGCTTATAATGGGCAGTTTTTAAAAGGCGTTAAAGCCTTTTTTTGTTTAAAATACGCGCGTTAAACGGTTTAAAAATTATGGTTTCTTAATAAAATTTTAAGTAAAAAATAATAAAACAAATAAAAAAATTAAAAAAATAAGCAAAAATGGCCGTTTTAAGAGCAAATTTTTAAAATTTTTTGTTTAACTTTAAAATTTTTGGCAAACATCATGTGTGAGGAGGAAATATGAACAAACCAAAAACAGAACAAAAGAAAAAAGTGTTAAATGTGCTTTATGCAACCATTATTGGCTTACTTATTATTGCTTGCGCGGTTACCATTGCAATTGTTGGTGCAAATAAAAATCGTACCACGCTAAATGTTGGCGATGACGAGATTGTGGTGTCCGGAAATACTTACATCTTACCAATGCAAGGCGCAACAGTGGTTAAAGATTATTCGGCAACAGAATTGCAATTTAACGACACATTAAAACAATGGGAAATTCATAAAGGTGTAGATTTTATTCCGGGCGAAAATAGTAATGTGTTTGCAGTAAAAAGCGGAACAGTAACAAAAGTTTACACCGACTATATGGAAGGCACAGTGGTGGAAATTACCCACGATGACGGCATGGTTTCTGTTTACAAATCATTAAACAAAGAACTTAATGTTGCTGTAAATTCACGCGTGGTTGCAGGCGCTGTTATTGGCAAAGTTGACGAAAGCATGGCGCAAGAACTTGCAACCGGCCCACACCTTCATTTTGAATTGCTTTTAAATGGTGCAAAAGTAGACCCTAACAACTATTTATCACTTGGCAATAAATAAAAATTCCACGGCCAACCCGTGGTTTTTTTATAACTAAAATTTACTTTAAAAAATTTAAAAAATGATAAAAATAATATAAAATTATTAAAAAAATAAATAAAAAATATTAAAAAATTAAAAAATTTTTAATTAATTTATAATTTTTTTATGAATTTTAATTATATTTGTTAGGGAATTAATAATTGACTTTAAATAATACATTAAATTAAAAATAAGTTAAACCTATTTAATGGCTATATAAAAATAAAAATTAAAAAAATTTAAAATTTTATCAAAAAACAATAAAAATAATAAAAAAAGTAAATAAAAAATATTAAAAAATTAATCTTTTTTAAATATTAATTATTTTTTATTAAATTTTTTAAATAAGTATGTTAAAATTTAAATAAAATATAAAAAATAAAAAAACCGCATTAAGCGGTTATTTTAATATTCGTCATTATTAATTGGTTGTTGGTTAATGATGTGTTCATCAAAGTATGGGGCATAATTGTTGTTATATAATTCATCATTGCTGTAATATGGCCCAAATTGATGGTCATCTAACATTATTGTAACCGGGGAATATTGATTTAACCACTCGGATGGGGCGGTGGACCAAACTGAATTTGCTGCATTATTTGCTGCCTGAATTGTTTCAACAATAACTTCAACAGTAAAGGTTTTGTTTGCGTCCTCATTGGTTAGTGTAGTTGGCACGGTTATGCTGGTAACAAAGTCGATTTTGTTGTTTGCGTTAACTTTGCCGTTGTAGTAATAGTAATTGTCTTCACCTTCTTGCCAACTTTCGGTGGTTTGTGCTTCCACATTTTTAGAAGCGCCTTCCGTGTTGGTTATGGTTAGTTTAGCGCGCATTAACGCCTCGGTCATTGTTGCAGGCGCAGAAATTCCAATAGATTGGTCATAAACAGTGCCAGGCAATGCTTTGCCGTCAAAAGTGAGCGATTGTGCCACTGCTCCGCCTTGCGTAATTTGAATGTTGACCGGGTCACCCAAACTGATTTGACCGGTAACATTATTAGATGAGGTGAAGTAGGCTAGGGTGATGCCTATTGCAAGGCTGGCTATAAGCAACACAGATAGCACAATTATTGCAATTGTTGCTCCAGAAATTGATTTTTTATTTGATTGTTCCATAAATTCTCCTTTAATTTACAAACTTATTTTGCGAACTAAAAAAAAATTTATTCTAATTTACAAAAAATAAATTTACAATTTTAAAAATTAAAATTATAAAAAAAGTGGGAGCAATTTCCCACTTAAATTTTTGTTGTTGTGTTTTTAATTTTGTCAGTATATTTAGTAACTTTAATTTGATTAATTAAGGCTTGTTCGTGGTCGGAATAGCCGGTGTTAGAAGTGTAAACTTCGCTGCCGCTTGTTGGGTAAACCTTATCGAAAATTAAATCAAAATATGTTTTGCCGGTAAGCGGATTAATTATGCTTGTGTAAAGGTTATTTGGATTATTGTCTAAATTGCCAGATGCAACATAACTTTCAAGTGGATTTTTAAGGTCAAATTTATCAACTCTGCCAACATAGAACACAAGGTGTATGCCATAACTTGTTATGCAACTAGCATCGGTGCTCATGCTGCCTTCGCTTAAATCCATAAGGCGAACACACTCGTTTGTAAATGCTTCTTCCATAGCGCTGTTGCCGTTGTTGCCAACCACATATGGCATGCCTTGGCTTAAAGTTGCTGTATCACCTGAATATTTAAACATAAAATCGATAAACGCATCCATTTTGGTTTGATAATCAACAATGTTTAAAATTTGAAGGTATTCATCCATAACAGCGGAAAGCGAAACTTTTTCTTCAACTGTTTTGCCGTCTTCATCGCGATAACTTATTTTTGGGGTGGAAACAATTTCAGCATATCTTGTGTCGTACTCGTCTTGTGAAATATAATCTTTCAATTTATCTAGGTCGGTAATTTTTTGTTTGGTTTCATCGTCAAAACTTAACAAAGTGTGAATAAAGTAGCCAAATTTTGTGTCGTCTGCCAAATTGTTGTGGTAAAGGATAGTGTCCGCATTTGTGCCAATGTTTTTCATGTCGTTTTTATAATTGTCTGGCTTATTAATATATTTGTTTCGGCTGGTAGTGTACATTGTTTTAAATTGCTCGCTTAGTTCGTTAACATCAAAACTGCCCGCTTCATTTTTCAAAAATTCTGTTCGGATATTTTCCAAATAAATTTCTTGCAGTTTGCTTTGATAGTTCCTGTTAATGTATCTAACAATTAAATCGTCATTATTTTTATTGTATGCCTTGCCGTTTTCGTCCAACAAATAATATTCGTAATTAATTAGGCTTGTTGTAAGTTGCTTTATAACTAAATTGTAAATTTCTTTTGCGTGGTCGCCGGTTAAAGATTGTTCAAATTTAGTTAAATAGTCCGTTTTAATAACTTTTGCAATTTCTGGGCTATTAAAGTTGGTTAAATAACTTTCATCTATCACTTTTTCGTACACATTGGGTTCTTTAAGCGAATCTAAATTATATTCAACTTTATAATCCATTTTATAAAAACTAGTTGGTGTTGGGCTGATGGTGGACATTGTGTTGTCTGTGTAATAAGTTGGATTTTCCACAACATAAGCGCGCTTGGTGTAAGTGTAATCCTTTCTTAAATATGCGGTTTCATCTTGCGACTGCTCTTCTTCCTCGGAGGATGATTCTGTTATATTTAAAATCTTTTTGGCCTCGGTAACATAGGTTTGCATTTGCTCGTCTAGCGAAGAATACATTTCCTTAATCCCTTCATTAATTTGATAAGGGGTTGGTTTGTATTCATCCTTAGATTTTGCATATTGATACAATGCTTCACGGTCAATTAAAAGTTTTAGGGTGGAGTTTAATGCTTCCTCCTCCGTTTGACCCATTTGGCTTACATAATAATTGTAGCCATAACTGTTGTATGCGGAAAGCAATTCAAATCGGGTGATGTTTTCATCCCCGACTGTTGCTAAAATGTCATTATAATATTTAACCTTGTTTACAGCAAAGCCGGCACACCCAGCCAAACTGCAAGTGATTATCACCATTAAGCAAGCAAATAACGCAAAAAACTTTTTCACTTTAATCTCCATAATATTAATATAATAATTTTAGACTATTATAAATTAAATTATAATAAAAAGCAAGCGTTTTTTTCAACTTTGCCCTGTTACAAACTAGATAAAAACTCTAAACTGTAATTTAGCGCGGTCAAAACGCTAAAATTAGATGTGCTTAGCGAAATTGTAGGCAGGGCAGACTTTTCAAAACTAAACGCCGATTTATTTGCCTTTAAAATTAATTTATCTAGGTTAATTTCGGGGTAAAACACAATAAACATGTGCTGTTTGTTTAAGGTTATTTGTTTAACTTTGTTTTTAACGGCAAGCGCTTTTAAAAGGGCAATGCTTGCCAACTGATAAATTTCTTTTGGCAGTTTGCCATAACTAATTAAAAGCGAATTAATAACTTCCCTATGGCTTGCCTTATCAGTGATGTTAGAAATTTTACTAATAATTTTAAGCCTTTCCGCCTCGTCCAAAACAAAGTCGGTTGGTATTTTGCTTGTTAGGGCAATGTCTATTTTAACTTCCTTTTCCACTTCAACATTTTCGCCCCGCAAACGCTTTAAGGTTTCGTTTAACAAGCGAGTGTACATTTCGTAGCCAATTTTTTGCATATGCCCGTGTTGAACTTTGCCCAAAAGTTCGCCCGCGCCGCGTATTTGCATATCTCGCATGGCAATTTTAAAGCCGCTGCCTAAATCGGTGTTTTCAGCAATTGCTTGCAGACGAGCGCTTGCCTCCTCAGTTAAAACTTTGTTTGGGTAAGTAAAATAGGCGTACGCTTGTTCGTCGTTCCTGCCAACCCTCCCGCGCAACTGATAAAGTTGACTTAAACCCATGTGGTCACTTTCCAACACAATAAGCGTGTTGGCCATTGGCAAATCCACGCCGTTTTCAATGAGGGTGGTGGAAATAAACACATTGGTTTGCTTTGTGTATAAACGCTTAATTGCGTCTTCCAACTCGTGTTCTGGCATTTTGCTGTGGGCA
>CANPWT010000002.1 GCA_947584775.1 uncultured Clostridia bacterium
AATTTGACAAAATTAAATTTTTTTTTATTATTTTATTTGATTTTACGACATTCATACCACAAGGCTTTTTAATTTGTTTCAAATTTGAAAAGCATAGTTGATTTGATTGACAAATTTTAAAATTTAACGAGATTCACTCCATGCGCTTCGCTTAGTCGGAATGACGCGTCACAAACTGCACTTTTGCTAGTTTGCAAGGTATTGCAAACATAAGCCTAAGTTTGTTTGTTCCTTTTATGAGGGAGACCGCAAAGTTCTCCCTCATGTCTCCTACTCCATAAGGCTATAATAATTAGAAGTGGTGAAATTTACGAATACTTGGAGTGAAGCAAAGCGCAGCCTATGACATTGTCATACCGAGCGAGTGGAACGAGCCGAGTATATCTCTTTATTAACATATATTTCTGAGATTCGCTCCATGCGCTTCGCTTAGTCGGAATGACGCGTCGCAAACTGCACTTTTGCTAGTTTGCAAGGTATTGCAAACATAGGCCTTTTCTAATTAATAAACCTTATGGAGTAGGAACCATGAGGGAGAACCCTCGGTGTTCCCTCATAAAAGGAACAAACTGCATTTTTGCTCATTTACTCCAAGTATTCGTAAATTTCGATTATGGCTTGCTTAACTTATTTAACTTAACCAAAGTGTTTTGCGGGTCTTTATTTAATCCCGCATTTTTTACTTTAAAATATTTGGCTAAAATTGTTGAATTTATTTGTAAAATATTGGTTAATGTGGTAAAATAATTAAAAATATATATGCTAGGTTAATTTTGCTCGTTTGTTAGGTGGCAAAACTTCCGTTGTCTTGTTGTGCCCTTATCGGGCAGGGCGTAAGCCAAGTTGGGCGTATTGGTTTAAGTGAGGGCAATCTGGGTTCCAATCACGGCCGCTTACATGATGGCTAAATTGTAAAAAATGTTTGGCTTGCCGCGCCTTATGGGTATATAGCAAATTACAGCGCATGCGGATGAATTAGGGGGAATAAAATGCCGGTTAAAAGAGTAAAAAAATTTTTAATTATTTTAACGTTTTGCTTGGTGGTAGCGTTGGCGTCTTTTTCAGTTGTATACGCACTTTCCAAACAAAGTAAAACCGCCTCACCCGCCCTCCAAGTAAGCGCCGACACATCGAACTTGGCAAAGAATGGTACGGATTATACAATTGACAACAATGGGGCAATTCATATTTATACTGCCCGCGGCTTAAATTGGTTTAGATGCCAAGTTAATGGCCAGAATGAAGAAAATAACTCATTTACACATAAATGGGGTTTGGGAGGAATGTTTGAATCTTTTAATGATTTGCATTATAATGGTGCCACTGTTTATCTTGAAAACGATATTGATTTAAAAGATTATTCCAATTGGACACCGATAGGTTATTACAATTACGTAAGTGATGGAAGTACATTGGCTAATTATGGCAGAGTAAATGATAGAGCATTCCGTGGGACTTTTGACGGGCAAGGGCATACTATTTACAATTTAAAAATGCAAAACAAAACAGATGATAATAATTTTGATAACAAAGGTGAGGTTGTTGGCTTATTCGGTTTAGTGGCGGGTGGTAATGCCGTTATAAAAAATTTGTGTTTAAATGGTGTATCAATAAAACTTGAAGGAATGACGGCCACAAGTGTTGGAACATTGGTTGGGAATGCGGGAGAATTTTTGAAAATCGATAAGCTGGGAGGACACAGTTATAATAATAATGAGCAGATAACAATAGAGAATTGCATGGTTTTAAATGCGAACATAAACGTAACCGGTCCATCAAATAGTTCTGATGTTGTAGCGTGCGGAGGGCTTATTGGGACTGCTGATGACCAGCTAACAATCAAAAATTGTGCGGTTCAAGCAGAAATAACTAATAAAGGATCAGAAGATCGTCATGCTAGAGGATTGTTAGGATATGTGTATTGTTCTTATTCATACACAGAAGCCCCAGAAGGTTTGACTTCGACCGCAACTTATGGTTTTGGTAAGATAATAATGCAAGATTGTTATTTTAAAGGTGGGTTAAAAGTCAATGACAATCTTCAAAAAGACAACACACAAGGCTTAAATATTCCTACTGCACTCTCAACTTCTTTGCATTATGAATTTGTGCTTGGTACAGCAACATATGAAAATGTCTACATCAACGACAATCGCAACACGGTAATTGATCACTTTGAAAAACTTGGTTCAATTAGCGGAGGTGCTGGAACTACTCGCTGGAAAGCATATGGGTACATTGATAATGATCCGTGGGGTAATGGATACCCTATTTTAGATCAATTTGTAAATCCAAAATCTTATGTTTATTTTGGGGTGGATGATGCTGGTGACGTGTTATTAACTATTACAGGAAAAGATATTTATAATAGCCAAAAAACATATGTTAACAAAAGCAGTAATGTAACTTTAGCCTATTATATGCCTGTTGACCTTTACACAAAAGGTAGTGACGGCGTCATGAAAATCGATGCAAGTAAAAATTTAATTTATAATGATGCATTATCGCCTTGTTTTAGAAGTTCTGAGAAATCTTCTTCAATTACAATATCAATAATTGGCTATGAAATAACATTTGAATGTGCAGAAGAAAACAAATATTTAGAATTACAGTTAATCAAGGATCGTGATGATAAATATACGATAACTGCAACAAAAAAACAAGCACCAATTTCAACTATTAGATTATCAGTAACTGACACATATTATCCAAAAGGCTTAAGTTTTAGATATAAAGATAATTCATATGAATGCAGTAATCAAGCGTTTGTTTTGAGTGGCCTTTCTATTCCTAATGAATTCTCTTTATCATATTCAAAAAACGGAGCCGATATTAGTCAATTTATTCCTTGTCATGCTAGATTAGATTGGAACGATGAAAAAAATGGACAAGAGAGTGTTAGCTTATATCAAAGCGATGGTCGATATAGGTTAAAAAAAGTTATAATAAAAGGCGGCCCTACTTTCGACACGGCTAATAGTAACAGAGATTGGGATTCTGCTTCATTTCAGTATAGTGAATCGGAAATTTTAGAAATCCAATTTGATATAGAACCCGTTTATACATACATAACTTTCAGTGTGGGTCTTTTAACAAATGGTCAAATATATCCAGGATATAATAATGTTGCAGTGAACGAATTTATTCAAAGAGAGTTTTATTTAAATGGTGTTAAGCAGAACGAAATCTTGGGCGCGGTTGGATTGGTTAATGATTACGATACCATTGAAATCAACAAAGATGGTAGTGCAGTCATATTATCTAACATCATCAAAGATAATAAGCGTTATACATTAAACATAACAATAAACAAAAATGTTAAAGGTTTTAGGTTTATTAAATGGCAACGTGGCGATTTGTCAAACGATTTTTACGATTTAGAAAACGATGCCGACTATGGCTATGACAATATTATGTATTCAGACATGGACGATCTTTATTATATAAATATGCGCGCTGTTTTTCAGCCGGTGAATTACTCAGTTGGGTTGGCATATTCGGCGAATGCGGAAGGTGTAATTAGGGCGACCAATGTTCAATATAATATTTTATCGGGGGCGAATTTAACTGACTATGCGCCAAAAACCGATTCAGAAATTTTAACTGACGCAGAAAAGAGTTATTTATCATCACGAAGTTTGGAATTTTCATCCTTTATAATTGACACTGCAAAAATAGATGCAGATCTTTATAATTGCAGTTTTAATGCGGGAGATAAAAAATTTATAATTGACAGTAAAAACAATGACAATGTTCACATTATTTTTGGCTATAATAAATTTTTGCAATATGTTGACAATGGGGACACATACTATTACGTTTATGTAGACAAAATTTACCCAGGCTCGTATGGTGATTACAAGAAATTTACTTCATTTTTAGAATTTGATACATGGGATAATGGTTGGGATTTTCCTGAACCTATTACAAATTTGCCTGACAATATGAGTTTAAAAATTAACAGCGGATCTTATCACAACCTTACCGTTGATAACGAAAAGTTAAGTTTTACTTATTACAATAATACATTGTGCGAAGATGTTATATACTTTAATTCTGATGAGTTTAATTCATTGATTGAAGATCAAAATGGTTATATTTTTAATCGATATCTCATAAAAAACAATCCTTATCAATATTATCAATTTAGGAGGTCGGGGAACAGCGTCCTTTTAAACATTAATTGCCAACAAAATACTACTCTTACTATAACAGTAACATTAAAGTATACCATTTCTGGCACATTAGAATTTAATGATACTTATGAACTAATAGAACGGGCAATCGCTACCAAATATTATGTAATTTCGAGACCGGAGGGGTGGTTCTTGCCAATGGGAAAAGATGCTCTCGACTATGATAGTTGGGATCTCCCAATGCTGAAAGATGCGCCTATTTATGCGCGTTTTGCCCCTGTTTACGACATTAAAATTACCAATGGCACGGCAGATTATTTTGACGGGCTAGATAATGAGGCAGAGTTGCAAGGCGTTGGTGGCGGAGTGTTAAACGGCAACTCGGACGATGTCACAATAAGCCAAGATGGCGTTACAATTAAAGTTCAAGATAGCGGTAACTATATGTATCCGTTTATGACAAGTTATTACGCCGAAAATTTAACGGATGATAACGGGCGGGCTATAAAGTTTTTAGACATGGCGTCCATTGGAGATGCATCCCTAATTTCATACATTACGCCGTTAAGTTTTTACAAGTTAAATGATTTTAGCGCTAACATCTCGGCGGCCAGCAACAAAGGTTATTATTATGTGTATAACTATGGGCATCAAATTTCGGCTTGGGTAATTAAAATTACCATACCAACAAAGGGCTCGCAGGAGGTTATCACAAAATATTTAACCGCGGAAACGGACGGTGACGATGGAAACGGACCAATTATTTGGAGTTTAAAAGAAGTTCAAAACGGGGTGATACCTTATACTCCTATTGGCTTGTTAACCGGCAGCAACCTGGAAAACCTTGGTTTAATAACCGAATTTGTGGATTTAATTGTTAAAAACGGCAACACGGGGGACATTGGCATTGAGATGTATCCATTGTGGGAAAATGTTAGCCTTGGCGTAACGGGCGAGGAAGATATTAACTTTACCAACACAAACGATGGCGTTATAACTTATGGTGGCGATTATGAGTTAAACGGCGGAACGGTTGAAGCAGGCAAATCTTTGGCGCATTATGTTTTAGAGGATTCAACCTACAAAGACGGCGAGGAACTAGACGCTAATTCTAAAATTGCTGTTAAAAAAGCAAAATGGAACTACACCTATTTTAACAAAGACGATTTCACACTAGAATTTACCGATGAGGGCAAAGTAATTTACAACATTGCGTTGCGCCCTGTTAATTTGGACATGTTGTTCCGCGTTCAATTAAACCTTAATGGCGGCGAGGAATTAACAAGCGAAAATTATGTAACTAAAGCAGAAGTTCCAGATGCTAGAAAGATAAAAACAAGCGTTGCGTGGGGCATGGCTGATTATTATGACGGTTGGGTAGAACGCTATTTAGAAGAGTATAAATTTAAATTTAATTATTTTGTTAATTGCATAACAAACAAAGTGGATATCTATCCTTTTGACAATAATTTTAATTTGCGAACGCTATATATTACAACCCAAGGGGAATATTTCATCTATTTAGCAAACAACCAAACCCCAATTTTACCGGTGTTTAGCAAAAACGGCTTCGATTTGATTGCATATTCAAGCGATAATGACCGCGATGACTATAAAGAGGTTGTTTACACAACAAGTTTGTATAAAGCGGAAGAGCACGAAGCGTCTGTTAGAGAATTAGCCAAAGGTTTATTAAAACCTATGGAAAAGTTTAGCATCTCGTACGAGCAAAGTGCAGACACTATTATGTTTACCGCGGAGTATTATAGGCAATTTTACTATTTGCAAGTTGACACCTTGTTTGAAAATGCATCTGGCCTGTATGGCTATGCAATTATAAAAGTTGACGATAATTTAGACAATACTTTAGATGCAAATTACCTTGCAATTTATTCTACCGCCAACCGGGCTATGTATTATTCAAAAGTGGGTTCAGACCAACTTTCTGATATATTTGTAAACAACAAATTTACCGGCACAAAAGTGGACAATATTAAAGTTTACAACAACAGCGTTGTAACAATCACCGCTTGCGACCAAAGTTCGTATCCTGAACTATTTAGTTCGTCCAATTATGACAACATGATTGGTTATAGGTTCGATAATTTTGTTATATCTCATGAAATTTTAGACAATAATCCGGACATTTACATTGCTGAATACAATATTCAGGAATTGCCGCTAAAAACGGGGGATGTTATTGCAGTTGAACTTAATTACGTTAAAATAACTTACACATTTACCCTGGCGTTGGTGGACGAGGCGGCGGGCAGCCTAAACTATATTTACAACGGAATTACAAGCGCCAATTTTGATACGGCCGACATAACCCTAACAGTGGGCGATGTTTACTTAATAACCTACAACGCAGAGTTGGGCTACGAGTTTAGCGAAGACGCATTTGTTTTAAATGTTGGCGGGCAACAAGTTGTTCTTAAACGCTACAGCGAAAGCATAAATTATGTCCGCACGCGCGATAGCGTTATTGATAGCGATAAAGTTTACTACGCTTTAATTAATGGCGTTTACACAAAAGTTAACAAGCCAATATCCGCCAACTTGGCCGATTATTACGAGGTTAGCAGCATAAGCCAAAACTACATTTTAACTTTAAACGGGCAATTTTTAAAGGATAACTATTATTCAATTGCAGATACTGCCTATACAACAAAAAATGCAACCGCTGGCAAACTTGATGTTAACACTCAAAAAATCGAATTTGGCTATTTATTAAAAGTGTACGATTCGGGCAACAGGGTTTGGCTTCCAACCAGGGAGTTGGGGGGCAACAATGATACGCGCGCAACCTTTGTGGTGGGCGACCGAATTGATATAATTAATGCATTTACTTGCTATGACGACATGTATATCTATAACGACAGCGAAAACAACAAATATGCAATACTTACAAGTTACGCTTACAATATTTACGACCCTCAAAGCAGCAGCCTTTTATCTAAAACCTATAACTTCCCGCAAATAGAAGTGCCTGTGGGTAAATATGAAGTAAGCATACAAAATTTGTATTACATGGTTAAATCGAACTACAATCAAATTGTGTTGCCATCGTCACGAACATTTTACATGGTTTTAAATGTTAGGGAGTTATTTAAAATTAACTTAGAACTTGCAACAAACAACCCTGATTATGACAGTATTGGCAACAAAACCCTTAGCGTTTACAATGTGGATAACCTGTTGCAAGAAAACCGCAAAACAGCAACCAAAATTAATGACGAAATAAAATATTATAACGGCAGCACGCTAGGCGGCAGAGAGGTTAAAACCAACTATATTTACACCTACTTTGGCTTGTACAACAACATCTCTTACACGCTGGACGAAACATTCTTTAATTCTGCAACACTAAGTTTAAATAATGGCGAAACTGACTTTGAATTGGCAAGCAATCAAGTTGCGCTTTCCAACAACTTAACATTTGGCCTAGATGCAGTTTCGTTCGGGGAAAAACCGCGCGCAACTATCATAAAAGCAACCTTTATTGCCAAGCCTTTAACTGCTAAAATAAATTACACATTAACGGACGATAAAGGCACGCGTTCCACCACAAATTTAAGCGAATTATCGGGCGTGTTAGATAAATTTGAACTAACCCCTAATGAGGAAATTTATATTAACACCACATTAAATATTAGTTACGCGTTAAATGTGGACTATGTTATGAAAGTGGAAATTGTGGATGCGGGCGAGGACGGGCAAAACACCGTATTCAACATAGATGCAGAATTAAACAGCGAGGATTTATCTTACACGGTAAGCGCAAACAATTATTTGGCAAATAATGTAATAATCAATGTGGAAATAAGCAAAAAGAACAACGAAAACATAATCTTCCATGTTGTAGATAAATCTAGCAACGAAGTTATTAATCAATTTGGCGAGTTCGAACTAATTATTAATGGCGTAAAAACAGAATTTGCACAAAATAACAGTTACAACATTGTTGAATCTAGAAAAGTGGAATTGAACATAATTTCAGTGGAAAACGGCTATGTTTACGCCGGCTACAATTTTAAGGGCAGACATTATGACGATGAAATTACAATAGAATCGTTTAGCCAAAGCGCTAATGCGGGCAACTATTACATTTTGCTTGAAAAATTGCCGGTTAACATAAGTTTGCAGTTGGATGAAAACCAAGCGCAAGAATATCAATTGTTTACTACTAACAATAGTTCTACAATCGACCAATCATCTCACACAATAACTTCCGCTCGCCTTGGCGATACAATAACCTTAGATAACAGTTTGGTGGTTGGTGAAAGGCTTATAAATCAAGTGTATATTGACGGCAAAAATGTTGAACACAATCTAACAAAAGAGTTCACAATAACAAGCGAATTGCTAGCCGATTGTTATGACGAGCAAAATTCGTGCTACAATTTAAAAATTAAACTTTACACAACTAAAATTTATAAATTGGATGTGCAAATAGATGCGGGCGAAGAATTTATTAACAGTTTAACAACAGACCCTAACAATATGTTAAATGATAAGTTTGTCTATTTTGACCAAGGCACAAACATAAACTTAAAAATAACTTCAAAAATTGCCGGCAAATATAACATAACAATCCGCTATTTTGCTTCTGGGGAAGAGCAAGTTATTTCAGGCGATGAAATTGATGAAAATATAACACTTAATTCCGATATTGTAGTGCACGTGTTGGCTGAAAGAAAAAGTTACGATGTAAATATATTGGAAAACCATTTCGACACAATGAACCAACTTGAAACCAACTCGCCAGTCCAGGCCGAAAACGCAGTTAATAATTTAACTACCACACAAAATCGCTTTGGCTTGGAAAATGAGTTGTCGGTTGCTCTCCGCTCAACCGATTACAATTTGCGTCAATTAGTGTTCAGTTCAGAGGATGCAGAATTTACATTAACCTTTATTAACGACAAAATTTCAGTTTACAGCGAAGAGGATTACACCTTTAAAGATAATGTAATTAAAATTAACGGTTTAACTTTTGCTTTAAGCATGGATGGCGATAAACTTACAATTAATTACACTGTAACTTGCGAGGTTAACATAACTGTAAATTATATTTCAATTAAGGCTATAACCGATAAATAAATTAAGAGGCTTAAATTGCCTCTTTTTTTATTTTTTTTCAAAAAACAGTTGACAATTGAATATATTTTCAACTATAATGTAATAATTGAATAAGCATTCAACTATAATAATATTAGGAGGAATTATGGGTAAATGCAAATGTTCGGCGTGCGATTGTAATGTTATTCATGCCGACAATGTAACGCAAGTTAAACAAAACATGCAAACTGAAGAAGTTTTGCTTGCCATGTCCGATTTTTACAAGGCGCTAAGCGATAGCACGCGCATAAAAATTATAAACGCGCTAGATTGTAGCGAACTTTGTGTGTGTGATATTTCCGCGCTACTTAACATGACAAAATCCGCTGTTTCGCATCAATTGCAAAATTTAAAGGAAATGAATTTAATTAAAAGCAGAAAGCAGGGCAAAGAGGTGTTATATTCACTTGCCGACCAACACGTTTTACGCGTTTTTGAAATTTCATTAGAGCATGTTTTGGAGGATAAACAATGAAATATCAACTAAAAATATCTGGCCTAGATTGTCCAAACTGCGCACGCAAACTTGAAGAGGCTATCAACAAATTAAAAGGTGTTAAAAATGCAAAAATAGAGTTTGTTAAAAACACCTTAACTTTTGAAAGCGAAAATTACACCCAGGCAAAGTTAGACATTATAAAATTAGCAAAGGTTATGGAGCCGGATGCAAAAATAACCGAGCCAAACATAACAACAAAAACTAGCAACAAAAAACTAATTTTAAACATAGCGCTAATTGTTGTTGGCGTTGCAATTGGCGTGGTGCTGTATTTTGTTAAAATGCCTACTTGGTGCTATTGGACATTTTACATCATCAGCGCCTTACTACTCGGCTATAAAACATATATTAAAGCAATAACTTTACTTTTTAAAGGCACAATTAACGAAAATATGCTTATAACACTATCGGTTATTGGCGCAACTTTTGTTAGCGAACACATGGAAGGCTTAATGGTAATTGCCCTTTATTCAATTGGTAAACTTTTTGAAGGCCTGGCAGTGGATAAATCGCGCAAAAGCATAGAAAAACTTGCCAAATTGCAGCCCGAATACGCATATGTTGTTTCGCCAGATGGCAGTGTAGTTCAAACCGAGCCCCAAAAAGTTAAAGTTGGCAACACAATTTTAGTAAAAGTTGGGGATAAAGTTCCACTTGATGGCGAAATTCTATCGGGCGAAAGTTTTGTAGATATGCAAAGTTTAACGGGCGAAAGTGTGCCTGTAAAATTAAAAAAGGGCAATAAAATTTTATCGGGCTCGATTGTGCTAGATAGCGCGCTTACAATTAAAACCACAAAAGCGTACGAGAACAGCACAATTAGTAAAATTATGAACCTGGTGGAAAACGCCAGCCAAAACAAAAGCAAAACTGAAACATTTATTTCTAAAATTACAAAATGGTACACCCTGGGCGTGGTGTTGCTTGCCATATCTGTTTTTGGCATTGTGTTTGCCGTAACAAAAGATTTTAACACGGCTTTTTACCGCGGACTTACATTTTTAGTTGTGTCCTGCCCATGTGCGTTTGCAATATCAGTGCCATTGGCGTATTTTTCCGGATTGGGCAACGCTTCAAAACATGGTGTGTTAATTAAGGGCTCTAACTTTTTAGATGCCTGCGCAAAGTTAAATTTAATTGCCTTTGATAAAACCGGAACACTTACAACCGGCAAATTTAAAATTGAAAAGATTGATGTATTGGATAAAACTAAAACCAAACAAGACATTTTGTATTTAGCAAGTTTGGGCGAACAATATTCCATTCATCCGCTGGCAAAAGCAATAACGGCAGACTGCCATAAAAAATTAGAAAAAGTGGACGAGGTTAAGGAAATTGCTGGCTCGGGCGTGCAGTTTAAATATAATCAAAAAACATATTTTGTGGGCAGGCTAGATGATAGCCTCACCATAACTGCGGTTGAACTATATGAAAACAACACAAAAATTGGGCAAATAAATTTAACAGATTCAATAAAACACACCGCACCGCAAACCTGCCAAGAATTAAAAAATATGGGCATTAAAACGGTTATGCTTTCGGGCGATAACAATGAAATTGCCAAAACGGTGGGAGATAAGGTTGGCGTGGACGAGATTGTTGCAAAACTTCTTCCGCAAGATAAATATAATTACATCAAAACTTATCAAAACAACAAATACCGCGTAGGCTATGTTGGGGACGGCATAAACGATGCACCATCGTTAACGCTTGCCGATGTTGGCATAAGTATGGGCATTAACGGCTCGGCTGTCAGCGTGGAAGCAAGCGATATTGTGCTGGTGGACGATAATCCAATAAAGATAATAGACGCAATTAAAATTTCAAAGTACACCAAAAAAATTGTAATAGAAAACATTGCCATTTCCGCCATTGTAAAAATAATATTTTTAACCCTAGGGGCGTTGGGCATAACCGGAATGTTGTTCTCGGTGTTTGCCGATGTTGGCGTAACTTTGCTTGCAATTTTTAACAGTATGCGCGCATTAAAATATAACCCTAAAAAAAACAAAAAAAATTAAAAAATAAATAAAATAGCAAAAATTTAACAAAAAACAGCAAAAAATTAATAAATTTTTAAAAAATTTAATAAAAAATTCCACTTTATTGTGGATTTTTTTATAGGTTTTTAAGAATAGATAAAATATATTTTTGGCCGTCTTTATTGTATGTAACCACTTCATAAATTTGGCCATAAAAGTTTGGCTTTTTTATGTTGTAGATGCCATATTGTTTTGCTTTTGGCGTGGCAATAGTTTTACGCTTGCCGCCCTCAATTTTTTCCTCCAACAGGCCGTGCGCTTTTAAAAAATCGGTAATGGCTTTGTGTTTTGGCTTTTTCATTTCCGGGTATAACTCGGCAATTTTGTTAATTATATTGGTTAGGTTTAATTCGTTTTCATAACTAAATTCATTTTCCAAATTTGTTGGGCAAATAAACACATTTTTAGTTAATTTTTCAGGCTTAATATTTTTTAAGTCATCGCAAATATTGTATAGGCTGCGCACAATTTTAGGGTCGTTCAAAATGCAATTTTCATCACATTTTTCACCCGTAAAATAATTAATGCCGTTTGCTAAGGCTTTTAAAATTTTAATTTGTTCTTCAAACATATTCACTCCGCTATTATTATAATTCAAAATTTTTGTGTTGTAAAGGGGAAAATTTAAAATTTAGTTTAAAACACAATATTTTGTTAAACATTTAACCAAGGAGATATTATGAACCCATTAGATGTACAAACAAAAGAAGTTGATGAAAACAATATAAATTTTAACAAAATGTACCCAAAAGCGTACAACAAAAAAACCACTGGTCCGTACACTAAAACGCGCGTTATTCTTTTAAACGGCACGGAGTATGAAAGCGTGTGGTTTTTGCATCAATTTGCCCGCCACACAAATAATGACGAAATAAAAAACGCCATAGCGGTGGTGCGCAACCAAGAGCAACAGCAACAAAAGCGCATCGCCTGCCTAAAACCACTAAACGAAAGCATTTTAGAAACCACTATTGCCTACGAGCAGTTGGCAATAGATCTAACTGCAACGCTTGCCCAAAACGATAGCGACAGCAACAACAAACAAGCCCTAAATTTTGCCTTGCTTGAAGATTTTGACCATCTTTATAGGTTTAGCAATTTAATGATGTTAGATGTTAAAGGCGCTGACCCAAGTTTTTTGGTAGGGCAGTTTACCGAAATTACGCCAGGCAGGCCAACATTGGCGCATTATCGCTACCCAATGGACAATGTTAAAAGAGCAATGAACGCAAAAAAGGCGGATTTATACACCAAACTTGTGGCAAACATAATCACCGCCGCCGAACAGCAAACGATGAATTATTATATGAATATCAGCCAGTGGTATAAAAACGATTTAGGCCGAAAATTATACGCCGAAATTGGCATGGTGGAAGAAGAACACGTAACGCAGTACGAAAGTTTAAAAGACCCAAACCTAACCTGGCTTCAACTTTGGGTTTTGCACGAATACACCGAGGCGTATTTGTATTATAGCGCTTACTTGTAGGAAAAAGAAAAAAATATTAAAGAAATTTGGCACGAGCATTTCCTTATGGAGTGCGCTCACCTAAAATTGGCGTGCAAATTGCTAAAAAAGTTTGAAAAAACCAACCCAAGCGCTGTAATTGGCGATGGAGAATTCCCGCTTCTTTTAAAATTGGGCACAAATAAAGAGTATGTCCGCGATGTTTTAAATAGAACGGTGCTTTTAACGGGGGATAGGCAAAGTTATATCGATGTTATGAAATTAAAACCAAACGCCGATTTCTTTTTGTATCAAAACGAAATGATACCAGACGAAAAGAATATCGCAAGCCATAAAGTTATTGAAGAAGTTATTAAAATTCATGGCAAAGATTATCGCTTTGAAGACAAATTAAACCCAATAAAAGCGCTTCAAAACCGCAAAAAGGATAATATAAACCTCGCCCGCAAACAATAATGGCAAATATAGGCCTAATTTTTGCTTCATTTTAATATGCGCAAATAGACAAGTTTAACACTCTAGTTACATTTGCATATAATGTGGTGAGGAGAAAAAGATGAACTGTTTTAATTCTAACTATCCTTTAAAGGGATGTTGCAAAAATTTCCCACCTCAAAAACCAAATTCATATTCACAAATCATTTTGCAGCCCGGTCAAATTGGCCCAACCGGCCCAACCGGTCCTACCGGCCCCGCGGGTGCAAGCGCAATTAATACAACCGCATTTTTCACCGCACCACGCGTGGTTAATGCCGAGCCAACTTTGTTGCTGGAAAATTCTTACCCAACCGAACAAACGGACATAACTTATGCAGGCGCAAACACAATAAACATTGCACCAGGCACATATTTAATGCGTTTTGGCTCTACGGTTACAAGTTCCAACGGCACATTGCCAACAATTTCAATTTCGGTCAACAACCTGGTTGAAAATGGCACAATAAGAACAGGTGTTGCGTTTGGCTCGTCCAATTTAACAGGGGACGCATTAATTACAATCCCAACAGAGTCAGTGTTGTCGTTTAATGTTACGCCGGCGGCAGAATTAACTTATGATGAAAACTTTTTAATCATAACCAGGCTTGGCTAACAAAAATCCACGGGCAATCCGTGGTTTTTTATTATGAAATCTTAATTTAATTTGGTATTTATGCCTATTTATCACCGAACGATTTTCAGCCTTTCTAAAACGCAAATTTGCTGGCAAAATTTGAACCGCTTTACACAAACATCATCGTTTTATTTTCAAATGTGCTTAATCAATTTGAATTTTAAATTGCTAAATTTTAAAGTTTTCGAGGCAAATCAATTTAAAACTACGTCCTACTCATTTATATAACAAAAGCACCCAAAAAATGTTTTTAATTTAATATTGGCTCGGTTATAGTTATTGTAAGTTTATCAAAATCCACTTTCGTTTTGGCGTCATATGGCACAATGCATCTTGGCACGGCATGGCCAAAATTTACATTGTATAAAACCGGGGTAGACAAATCGGCAAAAACCTTTTTGTAAACAAGTTTGTATTCCTCGTAATATTTTTCATCCATTGGTTTGCCAACAATAACGCCTTGCACCAAACTTAAAATATTTTTTTCTTTTAGCAGTTGCAACATCTCTTCCAATTTTTTAGGCTCAGGGCAAGACTCACTTGTTTCAATGAATAAAATTTTTTGTTTCCACTCGCTTTCAGTTGGCATAATTTTATATTTTTTGTAAATTTCCGCCTCAACGCTACTCCTAATGCCGGACAGGGCATAATAAATAATATCCAAACATCCGCCATATAACTTGCCCGTAGCAACTCCGCCACCATTTAAGCATTCAAATCCGTGCTGCTCTTTGTGAGATAAGCGCGGCTTGTTTAGTTCACTTTCAGCATAACTTGCGCGGTCGCTATACCAAATTGGGCTGGATTGTATAATAAACTCCTTTTCACGACCAAAAAACTTCAAAAAATATTCCTTTGTGTAAGGCAACATTTCCTTATCTAGTTCGGCAATGTCCACCATAAAGCATGGGCCGTAAAAAGTGCTTAAACCTAATTTGTTTAACATCAAATGAGTGTTGGTTGTGTCGGAAAAACCGGTAAAAATTTTAGGGTGGGTTTTAACCGCCTTTTTAAATTCCGCATCCTCCATAAGATATGGTATGGTTTTGTAACTATCATCACCACCTATTGCGGTTATAATTGCTTTTATGCTGTCGTCCATAAACGCTTGCTTTAAATCTTGCGCGCGCTTTTGCGGATTTTGGGAAATAAAATCAATCCCCTTTAAGGCGTTTGGCATAAAAACCGGCTCTAAGCCCATTTCCTTTAACCTTTTAATGCCTAAATCCAACTCATGCTTGCAAAATGGCATGCCCAACAATCCAGCGGACAGGCTAACAATTGCAATTTTATCTCCTTTTTTTAAGGCTTGCGCTTTCATACTCCCTCCACTTTCATTATACCACACCCCGCCCCGCATTTCAAACAAATTCTCCATCCCCATTAAAAAATTAATTTATATTTTCAACGAATAAAGGAATGTAATAGGTGGAATTTTATAAAGTTTTATGATATAATAAAATTATGGAAAAGGTAATTTATATAAAAAATAGGCAAAATGTAAAAATGGCGGTCAAACTTAATGTTTCGCCAGAACGCAAAAAATGTGCTTTTTTAGAGCATGGGCTTAGTGCAAGAAAAGAATATCCACACATGAAAGTGTTGGAAGAATATTTCGCGAAGAACGGATATAACGTGGTGAATATTGACGCTACAAATTCTTTGAATGAAAGTGGTAAAACAAAGGACGGAATAACATTTACGGGTCATTATCAAGATTTGGAAGATGTAATCGAATGGGCTAAAACGCAAGATTTTTATAAAGAGCCTTTTGCTTTGGCAGGTCAATCTCTTGGCGCGTCTGCAAGTCTTTTATTTGCAGGAACATATCCACAAAAAGTCAATTTGCTAATCTTGGCGGCTTTTCCTTGGCTTGATGGCGAAAAGGACGCCCTTCAAAATAAGCGAAGGAAAGATATTCTTGAAAAGGGCTACTATGACCAACTTTCAAAAAGCACAGGTAAAGTTTTAAGAATATATAAAAATTATTTAGATGATTTAGCAAAATGGAATTTGGCTCCTTATGCCGAAAACATTGTTGCAAACACGTTCATTGTAACAGGAACAGAAGATAGCGAGTGGCACAAAGACAACGCACAACAGCTTTTCAATATTCTAAATTGTAAAAAAGAATTAACTTTCTTGCCAGGTGTTTCCTCATGATTTGGCAAATACGCCAGAAACAGAAAAAGAATTTAGAAAATGCTTGGATAATATTTTTGCAAATATCGATAAAATCCAAAAGGAGTTTTAATGAAAATTATTGATGTTGTAACCAAAAGGGGAGATACTCTTTGTGGCTGTTGGTATGGCGAAAATTTTAGAAATACAATTGTTATAATTACAAATGGCACAGGCGGAAACATTTTTGAAAACAAATTTTTGCAAGTCGTTGGTGAGCAGTTAGAACTAAATGGCATTTCGTTTGTTTACGCACATAATTCTGGTGCTTTTCAAATAATAGACCTTCCGTCAAAAAGCAAAAATTTCAGTGGGTTGACTTTTGAAATGTTTGATAATTGCGTTGAAGATTTGCAGGCCTATGTTGATTTTGCAAAAGAACAAGGCTACAAGAAGATTATTCTTGGCGGACATAGTTATGGCTGCAACAAAGTTGTTTATTATCTTTATAAAACAAAGTGCAAAGACGTTGACAAGTATATTTTACTCTCTCCAACGGACACTGAATATCATATTGAAGGCGAGGAAAAGTCTATTGCACAGTTTAATGATTACATTGCACAAAACAATCCAAAACAAGACGATATAATCCCTTTTTTGTTTGATAAATATAATTTTTTCACAACACGAACCTATTTAGATTTTTTAAACAACTCTCATCACAAAAATCTGCCTGTTTATAGCAACAAAAAGCATTTCAATCAATTAAAGAGTATAAACATTGACGGTTTGTTTGTCATGGGGCAAAATGATGTTTTTGCTAAAAGAAATGGCAGAAATCACTTGCAAATAATTTTAGAAAATAGCAACAAAGAAGCAAACAACGAAGTGGAAGTTATTGAAAACGCGGGGCACGTTTATCGCCAGCACGAGCAAGATCTTGCCAAGGCTATAATAGATTTTGATAAAAACACAAATTGTAACTAATTTAATGCTGAAAAAAATTTAAAAACTGCATGGCAAAAACTAGCGTTCAGTTTTCTAAATAGACAATTTTTTTGCAAAGCGTTTGCGCATATTTTATTTCAGATTTTGTGCTTTCGCCAATATATCCACCTTTGTTTATAACAAAAATTTCATCAGATATTTCAATTTTGCGTTTGTGTATTTTACTTAATAAATTTTTTATTTCTGCGGGAACGCTCGTTTTTTCAAATTCTTTTAAAAATAGCGGAGTTAAAACAACATTGCCCGCAATTGTTAATTTCAAGCAAATTTTTTCAAACTCATCCCTAAATTTTATACTTCCACATAAAGTTATTATTTTTAATCTTTCCATATTTTTATATTAACAAATAAACCACAAAATTCAAAATAGTTTACAACCACTCGCTAAATACTACAACTTAAAATTTTTGTCAACCTATTGATTTTTTTAAGATTATGTGATATAATAATTGTGCATTGAGGGAATTATGAAAAAATTATTTGCAAACACTTCATATTATTACTACTACAAATAGATCGCTATATGTAGGAGTTTTATTTTGCAAATAATAAAAATTTTATAAAACATCTGCCATATAGCGAATTTGCTTGTGGCAGTTTTTTATTTCTATCTGTCATGAGCATTAAAACTTATGGCAGATTTTTTTAATAGGAGTTTATATGATTTTATTTATAAAAACATACGCCCTTTGGGGCGGGAAAATAATTTGAATTTAATTTTGAAAATTGTATAATTAAAAAGGAGAAGAACATGGAATTCATAGATAATGCTTTTGAGCAATTAGAAAAACGTGGATTTGTTTTTCAAACCACGCATTTAGAAGAAACGAAAAAAGCCTTAAAATCAGGGCCTGTGACTTTTTACATTGGCATTGATCCTACGGCTGACGATTTGCATATTGGTCACTTCTTTGGCTTGCAAATGGCAAGAATTTTGCAAGACTGTGGTCACAAGTGTATTGTGCTTGTTGGCGGTGCCACCGCTTTAATTGGCGATCCGACAAACAAAACTGATATGAGAAAAATGCTTTCAAAAGAAGAAGTTGCACGAAATGCGCGCGAAATTTCAAGTATAATTAAGCGATTTGTGCGTGTTGACGGCGACAATCCTGCCATTGTTGTTGACAATGCCGATTGGCTTAAACCTATCTCATACATTGATTTTTTAAGAGATGTTGGCGTGCATTTTAATGTCAACGAAATGCTGTCAAAAGACCTATACAAAAACAGGCTTGCAAAAGGTGGCTTGACCTTTATGGAAATGGGATACATGCTTATGCAATCTTTTGATTTTGTGCATTTGAACGACAAGTTTGGCTGCACACTTCAAATTGGCGGATCTGACCAATGGGGAAATATTTGCGGTGGAGTTGATTTGTCACGCAAAATGAATTTTAAGGACGGAACGCCAAGGCCGCTTATGATGGGTCTTACGTGCCCACTTTTGACAAACGCAGACGGAATTAAAATGGGCAAAACAGAGAAAGGAACACTTTGGGTGTCCAGAGAAAAGACTTCTGCATTTGAATTCTTTCAACACTTTGTTAACTGCTTGGACGCAGATGTTGAAAGGCTGTTAAGATTTTTTACAAAGATTGATGTTGAAGAAATTCAAAAAATGTGCCGTGAAGATATTGTGAGCGCAAAAAAGCGTATGGCTTTTGAAGTGACAAAACTTGTGCATGGGCAGGAAGAAGCCTTAAAAGCACAACAAGCAGCAATATCTTTGTTTGAAAACAAAAATACAACTGACAATATGCCAACAGAAACCATTTCACTAACAGGTGAAGTGAGCATAATAGATTTTCTTTCAAGTTTATCAATAATAAAATCAAAGTCCGAGGCACGCCGCCTGATTGAACAAGGCGGGATTATTATTGACAACGAAAAAAAGACCGATTTGAACGAGATTTTAAATCTAAATAATAAAAAAGAATTTATTGTTAAAAAAGGCAAAAAGACCTTTGTTAAAGTGCAAATAAAATAAAATTAAAACACCCAAAATTGCGTTGGGTGTTTTTTGTAAAAATTGTTGGTAAAGTTAAACGGCCGTTTGTTGGCAAGGGCGGGGAAGAGGGCTATATAAAATTCAATATCGTTTATAAATTTGTATATTTAAACTGTTGCAAATGTAAAAATTGTACTAGGGCATCAACAGGTTTATTTTTAATTTAAATTTTAATAAAATAATAAAATTGCTGGCATTATTAAAAAAGATTTATTTTATTTTGGTTTTAATTTGGTTAAGATCTTCTTGATAACCCTTTGTTAAATGTAGGCCGTCAGATGCAAGCGGGATTTCCAAGCCACGGCTTTGTTCAAATTTGTACCATTTGTCATAATATATAATGGTTTAATTTTTTTTGTTTTTTAGTGTGCGTAATTTTAAACTTCAACAAGGCAACATTTGTAGGGCAGCGTGTCCAAATATAATTATTTGTTTCTTTCAACCTCTGCCACCATGGAAACGCTAAAACCAGAAATTTTATGGTCGAGATACAAGTTTAAAATTTTTAAATTAGCGCGTTCAATTTCGCTTGCAAATTCATCTTTCGTTACCATTCTACAAGAGGTTGTGACAACCCGAATTGTATCATTGCCAAATTGACGGTCGGTTAGGTCAAATGCCTTTGTTTTGTCCGTTTTTCTAGTTGTGACGCCGTCACCCATAACGATAATAAAGGCCTTTCCGTCCGGTTTTAGATGATTAAAAATAAATTGTAAAAATTTATGCCTATCTTCATCGTCAACCAGCATATGCAAAACTGCCACCGAATAAATGAAATCGAATTTCTTGCTAAATTTGTTAGATAAAACATCCATAACAAAAAACGCCTTTTCATTTACTTTTTTTACTTCGGCTTTTTGCTTACACCAATCAATGGCCTCACTAGACACATCGCTCGCAATCACATTGTAACCCTGCGAGAGTAAGTAAATTGCGTTTTGCCCCTCGCCACATCCAATTTCTAAGATGGACGAATTTATAGTCGCCCCATATTTTATTAACAACTTTTCTATTGTGGGGCTGTGCGCTTCACCTGCCCAAGCAAGATTTTTTTCGTTATGAACCTGCCTGTATCTATCGTCATAAGCCTCATAATATTTTTTCATATTCCCCTCATAAAGAGTATATCAATTATTAAAACAAATTCAAACAAAATTCAACCCAACACCCTTAAAAATTCACACCCGTTTTAAATTCAGGATACAAACAGTTTCCCTTTTGGCATACTATTGGCAATAGTATGCTGGAATATGTTATACAAGCATTAGTAGGACATGAAAAAGGCAGCAAAGTAACAAAACAAGTGTACACACACTTTAATTTTGAAGATAATTTAACTTATGTAAATAAGTTAGATGATTAAAAACTCTACTCAAACTCTACTCAATAAAAAAAATGACTTAAATCAATACCGCAACATATAGATTTAAGCCATTATCACCACTACAACATATTGTGTAGTATGGCGGAGAGTGAGGGATTTGAACCCTCGCGCGCATTGCTACGCCTACATCCTTAGCAGGGACGCCTCTTCGACCTCTTGAGTAACTCTCCACATCGAAGTATTTAATTATTGTGCTTACTTTGGTGTTGAATTGCAGTTTCATAGCAATCTCGATTAATGTGGGTAGAATATTTAAACAGTAGGTTAAGCAAGTTTGTGTTGCTATTGTGTTTGAAATTAGGAACACAATTGCATTTCCATTAATTAGTAAGCATGTAGATTATATCAAATTAATTTTGCTTTGTCAACCCAAAAGTGAGGCAAATTTAATAAATTGTAAAAAGAAAAAATTTTCAAAAATTTTAAAAAATTCACATAAAAACTGCAAAAAAAGCGTGAAATTTAATTTGTTTTTTGAAAAATTTATAAAAAAATTATTAAATTTAATATTTATTACGTACATGTTTGCGCTTGAAAAAAGAGTTTAAAAAAATTTTTAAAAGGGAAAATTTTGGAGTATATATAATTTTGGGTAGAGTGGAAAACTAAACTTAAAAAACCAAATATTTATCATGTTGTAAAATAAATTGCTTAGAAACTTTTTGATAGATTATGATTAAATTGTGCAATTATTATTGCAAAATCTTTATACAAGGAAATACTAAATGAAAAATTGATGCCAATAATGTCTACTATCAAATACATAAAATTTTAAAAAATTCACATAAAAACTGTAAAAAAGTGTGAAATTTAATGCATTTTTTGAAAAATTTATAAAAAAATTAAATAATTTTAATGTTTTGAATTAATTTGGACGGCAAATAAGGTTTTTAAAATTTATGTTTTAATCAATTTTTTAATTTTAAAATTTCTATATTATGGAAATTTATTTTTGAATATTCGGCCAAAGTTTACACAAAATAACAATGGAGGTGCTAAATGTCTAAAAACAATCAATGGCGTCCTGGTGAGGAAGTCCCTAAGTCTGCTACTTATGTAGCATATGACGCAGAAGGGCACAATGGCGGTAGTTTGTACCTTGAAAAAGGTAAAAGATTCCCTGCCACCCAAAATTCAGGAAGTTATTATACATTAGGTAAATAGTATCTATCAAAAAAGGGCCATCAGGCTCTTTTTTATTTAAACCATAAATATAAATACCATTAATTAGATAAGCAAAATTTAAAAGATAAAATATTTTATTATAAAATATTTACAAATTTGGCGAATTATGATATATTACAAACATGATTAGTGAAACAAAAACGAATGAAATAAACATTAAAAATAAAAAGTTTAATTTTTGGCAATATTTTAAACCTTACAAAGGCTTAATTTTTTTAATGCTCTTATTTGAAGTTTGGTTTATGTTCTCTTCAGTTTTTACAACTCTTTTTTCAGCACACGCAATTCAAGACATAACTTATGGTCTATTTTTAGACGCAATACGCAAATTTGTAATAATAGCCTGCGTGCAAATAATTAATGGAATAATAAATTTTTTTTACAATAGACTGTGGTACAAATTTCAATTAAAAGTTACAAAAGCGATGAGTTTTGATATTGTTCAACAATCCTTTTTAATTTCTTCCAAGGCGTATGCCGACCATAGCACTGCAAACTTTTTAAAAAGAATTGATACCGATCCACAAACAATTTTTGGTGCATTAACTAGTTTTGTTGGACATGTTGCGAGCGTTATAACTAGTGTTATTGTCATTGGTTACATTGTTTATCTTAACTTTATAATTGGCTTAGTTATTGTTGGTTTGATAGTAATTTGCGGATTAATTGAGACCTATCGCAAACGCAAAATTAAAGCAATGAGAAAAGAGTATTACAAGCGAGAAGAAAAATATTCTAGTTTGTTAAACGAATCGGTTAGAAGTGAAAAAGATGTTAAATCTTTAAACTTGGAAAAAGAATTAAAACGCAGCATCGAAGGCAGTTTTGACAATTATCATAATTATAGAATTAAAACGAATATTACTAACGATAGATTATATTTCTTAAGGCAAGTCATACGAGATGTTTTGAGTTGTGTGGCGCTAGTTTTGGGCGTGTATTTTATGAGTTTAACTTGGCTAACCCTTGCATCATTTTTAATTATACAGCAAAATAGATCATATATATTCAATTTAATTACTGCGTATGAAAATTTGGCTGGAAACATTGCAGATATTAAATTGGCGGTGGAACGCATAAGTGAACTTTATCAGGACGACGAATATGAAATTGAAAAATTTGGCAAGGTAAAACGCAATAAGATTGTTGGCAAAATTGAATTTAAAAATGTGGCATTTAGTTACACCGAATATAAGCAGCGTGGCGAAAAGGAAATTAAGGCGGAAAAGCGTGCCAACAAACGCAACAAAATTAAAGCGACAGTGCCAACAAGAGTTGAAATTGGCAAAACACAAGTGTTTGAAAATTTGTCCTTTACTATAGAGCCAAACACAACAGTGGCCTTTGTGGGCAAATCGGGCAGCGGAAAATCTACAATTCTAAATTTAATTTCCAAAATGTATTTAGTGGATGGCGGAAAAATTACACTAGATGGGGTTAATATCAACAATTTAGATAAACAAACACTGCGTTCTTCCATTGCGTTGGTGAATCAGTTCCCATATATTTTTGACATGACAATTAAAGAAAATTTGCTGCTTGCAAAACCGGATGCAACCGATGAAGAATTAAACCAGGTTATTAAAGATAGCGCACTTGACGAATTTATTTCCACACTAACAAATGGGCTGGACACAAGGGTAGGCGAAAGCGGAATAAAACTTAGCGGTGGACAAAAACAACGCCTTGCAATAGCTCGCGCATTGCTTAAAAAATCGAGCATAATTTTGTTTGACGAAAGCACAAGTTCGCTAGATAATCTTGCGCAAAACCACATCAAACAAAGCATAGATAACATTAAGGGTAAATCTACAATTGTAATAGTTGCGCACAGGTTGACAACCATTAAAAATGTGGATAAAATTTTCTACCTAGAAGAAGGCAAAATTGTGGACACCGGCACGTTTGAAGAATTGTATAAACGCAACAAAAATTTTAAAACCATGTTTTTGGCGGAGAATATATAATTTTTAAGAAATAAAATTAGGCTTTAAGCATTGCAAAAAATTGCAAATTGTTGTATAATTTTGTTATGTTAAACTTAACCGATTGCCCATCAATTTATTCAGCACTTTATGGTGTTGCAAATTTTTGCCGTAAAACGGGCGAAGTGGTGGTGCTTGTGCCGGACAAACTTAGTCTTTTTATGGAAAAATTTGTTTTTGAACAATTAAATTTAACATCTAGTTTCGATATTTTAATAAGTACGCTAAATAGGTTTGCTAAAAAAACACTAACAATTGATAAATCAAAACAAATTTCAAAAAACGGCAGCATAATTTTAATACATAAAATTTTATCTGAAAACGGGGCAAACTTTAAGGTTTTAAAAAGCGGAAATTATAATTATAGTTATGCTGAAAATATTTACGCCACAATTATGCAATTAAAGGCATCTAAAATTACGGCAAATGAAATGTTTGGCTTTGAGTGCGAAAATAAAAATTTGCAAAATAAAATTTTAGATTTAGCACTAATTTATTCGCAGTATGAAGAGGGTAAGGCGGGGTTGCTTGATAGTTCGGATCAATTTTTAATGTCCACGCTAACATTGGACAGAGATGTGCAAAATAAAAACATCCTATTTGTTGGGTTTGACGATTTTACCGAGATTGAATATTCAATAATTGAACAATTAATTAAAAATAATAATGTTACAATTTTTAATTATAATTCTACTAGCACAAATAAATATATTTTTAACAGCGAAGTTTATGAACAACTTAAAAAAATTGCATACACTTGCGAACAACCATTTACCCACAACAATTTAGAAATTAAATGTGATGATTTTAAAGAGTTTTTATTTAAAAATCTATACGCTATTAAAAAAGAAAATTTTAATTTATACCAAGAAAGGTTTAAAATTTATTCTGCAAACACACTGGACGAGGAAATAGAATTTATTGCGCGCGATATACGAACAAAAATCCTAAACGGAGCGAACTATGATGATTTTGGCGTTGCCGTTTTTAATTTGGATGGAAAAGAGGAAAAATTTAAAGAAATTTTTGCAAAATATCAAATAAATTATTATATTGATAACAATTTTACATTAAATAAAAGCATTTTTTATAAATTTTTAGTTGATATTTTAAAATATAGTATAAAAGGCAGTTCAGTTACAACTTTGATTGATATTATAAATTCGCCTTTCTTTTGCCTGGACGAATTAGATAAAGAAAAGTTGATTGATAGGCTAATTAACTTTAAATCTAGTTATAAGTCAGTTGCCAATTTCGATTTTGGGCAAGAATTAAGCGAACAAAAACAAAATTTAGTTAATTTTTTAAACATTTTTAAAATAAATAAAGCCAGCACGATAGAAAATTTTATAAAATTAATAAAAAATGCAGACAATTTACTTAATTTTAATCAAATTATTGAAGAAATTAATAAAAAAGTGGATTTAACCGAGCAAATTTTATTAACCAAATCTAGGGATGTAGTGTTGGAAGTGCTGGACGAAATAGAAAAATTTTACCCAAATGCAGATATGGAAATTGTGTTTGATGTGCTAACCCACATTGTATCCAGCGTAAAAATTAACAATTTGCCACTAACTATTGACGCCGTTAAGGTTGTAGAAGCGGGCGATAACATGGAAATTTTTAACAACCTGTATTTAGCCAATGTAACTAAACAAGATGCGCCAAGCCTTAAATATGATTGTGGCATAATTTTAGATAATGAAATAGATAAATTGAATTTTGCGCATAAACTTTCCCCAACAATTGCGCATTTGAACAAATTAAAAAGATTGCGTGTATTTAATGCGTTAACTTTGTTTGAAAATAGTTTAACATTGTCCTTTTCAGCCCCCTGTGCTGATTGTGTAACAGACTTGGCAAAATTTATTAAAATTAACAAAAAGTCAGTAAAAATTTATTCCAAATTTAATTACTCAGTTCATCAAATTCTTTCAACGGACGATTTAATTGATTTTGCTTCAACAAATAAAATAAATTTAAAAAATGAGTTGAAAAACAACAAAAAATGCGCAAAAAATGATGAAAATAATGAATTTTTTAAAAATTTTTACAATTTAACCACAAATAGAATTCCACAAATTTTAAATAATAAAAACATTTTTAAAGATTTAAAAAACATTTCCCCTTCCCAACTTGAAAGTTATTTTGTCTGCCCATTTAGTTCGTTTTTAAAATATAGTTTAAGAATTAAGCCAAGAATGGCGGACAATGTTCAAACTTTTGATGTGGGCAACATACTGCACGAAATTTTGCGAGATTATTATGCAAAAGCCTGTGATGTTGGCGATATTTATGAATTTTGCAAAAATAAAGTTTTTGATTATGTTAAAAATGTGGAGAGGTTAAAATTAGATATCTCCAACCCAATGCTTATAAACTTAATTGATGAGGCGGTCAGGGTGATATCTGGCATGCAATACATAGATAAAAACACTAAATTTATGCCTTTTAAGCAAGAATTTGAATTTAACAATAACTTTGCATTAAAATTAAAGGACGCAAACATCATTGGCAAGGTGGACCGCATTGATAAATATAACGACCTATATCGTATTGTGGACTATAAATCGGGCAAGGTGGACACTAATTTGGCCGAACTTTATTACGGCAACAAACTGCAATTGTTTTTATATTCGCTTGCAGTGGAAAATATTTTTGGCAAAACGGTGGGTTGCTTTTATTTGCCATTGCATAACGAATACACAGTAAAAGAGGGCAACAATTACGCGCTAAAAGGCTATTTTATTAATGATAGCGATGTTGTTTCTATGCTAGATAATAGGTTAGAGCCGCTTAAAAAAAGCGACATTGTTAACATCGCCGCAACTAAGGAAATGACCGCGCGCCGAATAATAAATTACGATTTTGAAAACCTTAAAAATTACACCCTGCGCCTAACAAACAATGCAATATCAGACATAAAATCTGGCTACATTTCGCCAAGCCCAAGCGAGGTTAGTTCGCCTTGTAAATATTGCGAATTTGCCAGCATTTGCCTGCCAAAAAGTTCGTCAGTAAAAGAGCGCGTCTGCAACAAAGTTAACGGGGAATCGTTTAAGGAGGTGGAAGATGAAAAAATTTGAGCCAATTCAACAACAAATCCTTGACTCGACAAGCAAAAACCAACTGGTCAGCGCGGGTGCGGGCAGCGGCAAAACAACTGTAATGATACAAAAAATTGCAAACATAATTTTATCTTCGGGCGATATTGATTCACTTTTAGTTGTAACCTTTACAACGCTTGCCAGCAACGAAATGAAAGATAGGCTAATTAGTTTTTTGCAAGACGAATTAAATAAAACAGATAGTAACAAAGAACAAATTTTATCCCTGCTTGAAAAGGTTAAAACTGCCAGCATAGACACGATTGACGGATTTAGTTCTAAAACAATAAAAAAATATTTTTACGAGTTAAACATTTCACCTAACATAGAAATTTTGTCCGACACCACCAAAGATTATTATTTAACCATTGCAATGAAGCGCACAATTAAAGAATATTCGCAAAATTTTAACAACTTTAATGTGTTGTTAGATTTATTTGGCGGCAACACGCGCAGTGAAAAGGCACTAACTAGCATTATTTTAGATTGCTTTAACAATGTTATAAATTTAATAGACTACAACAAATTTTTATCTGACTCGCTTGAAGAGTATAAAAATTGCAAAAATAGCAAAAAAATTGTAAAAAATTATATAATTTACATAAAAAATAAGGCAAAAAATAAAATTATTGAAAATAATTATAATTTCCCAACCGATGTTAACAACAAAATTTTAAGTATTGTGGGCGAGTTAGATAGACTTAACGAAAATTTAAGTTTAGAAGAAATTATTGCAAATTTATTAACGCTAAATTTTGCCACATTTACCAGAAAGGAAACGAGCGAGTATCCACAATTAAAGGAAATTAAAACAAGTCTAACCCCTATTTTGGGTTTAATTAAAACTTTTAACGAAAACGGAATAAATGAAAAATTTTTACAATACTCCCAAAAAATTGTTGAATATTACACATATTTTGTGGAAATTTTAAAAATTTTTATAAAAAATTACAACGAAATTAAATTAAAAAACAATTTAATAGACTTTAACGATTTAAACCGTTTAATGTTAAAACTTTTAGAAAACGATACAGTTAAATCCGAGTTAATTAACAAATATCGCTACATTTTTGTTGACGAATATCAAGATATAAATCCGTTGCAAGATAAGTTAATAAAACAACTAACTGGCGAAAACACAACCCTATTTACAGTGGGGGATGTTAAGCAGTCCATTTATGGGTTTAGGGGCAGCAGCCCAGAGTGGTTTTTAAATCAGTATAACGATATGAAAAATGCCAACACGGGCGAAGCCTTTGACATGAACATCAATTTTAGGTCTAACCCAAAAATATTGGAATTTGTAAACGATATTTTTACCCGCCTAATGACAAAAAAAGATAGCGATATCGACTATTTAAACAGTTCAGTTATCGAGCCAAAGCGTGTGGACATTGTGGACGACAAAGTTAAAATTATGGCTGTGGTCAAGCAAAACGAAAAACCGCTTGCAACCGGCATTTACAGCGTGAAAAAAACATCTAGTGCAGTTGCAGACAAAAGCGAGGCATTGCTTGTTGCAAAAAGCATTACTGAATTAATTAACACCACCTTTTATGACGCCAACTTAAAAGAATATCGCACATTAACATACAAGGACATTGCAATTTTAACCCGTTCGGAGAACGATGACGGCGTAAAACTTTTGTGCGAAGTGCTTAGGCAAAACACCATTCCAATAAAACTTAACAACAAATTGACGGTTTCAAAAAGCGAGGGCGTAAAATTAATTTTATCAATACTAAAATGCGTCACCAACACGGCGGACGATGTGGATGTTTTGTCGGCATATATGGCTTTGTCGCATTTATCTATTGACGAACTTGCCGCTTTTAGAGATAAATCTATAAGTTTAAAAGAGGATTTTAAAAAGAATATAGCCAATACTAACATTAGCATGGCGCAACAAAATTTAAACAAAATTAAAACACAAAGTTACACAAAAACTAACAGCGAATTAATCCGCTACATTTTAAACGATTTGCAAGTAAAATTTTATTTGCTAAGTAAAAGTGATGGCCAAAAAGAAGTGGAGGCAATAACCGAAAGTTTAAACAAACTTACCAGCATTGAAAATAATGTAAGCCTAGCCGAATTTATAGACATTGTGGAAAGCAATATTTCCCGCGGGAGCGATGTGGTAAGCCAGGACAGCGAAGATAGTGTTTCCATTATGACCATACACAAAAGCAAGGGATTGGAATTCCCGGTTGTAATTTTGTATGAGGCGGGCAAGCGCTTTACATATATAAGTGAACATAACCTTATAAACTTTAACCAGAATATCGGTTTTGGCATGGATTATTTTGATAGAATTAACCGCACCAAGGCCATGAGTTTGCCAAAATATGCAATAAAAATAACCAATGCGCAAAAGGGCTATAAAGAGGAATTAAGGCTGCTTTACGTTGCCTTAACCCGTGCCAAAAATAAGTTGATAATAACAGGGGAGTATACCCCGAGCGAAAACGGCATAACAAAAAATAGTTATTTGAACATGATTTTATCTTGTTTTATAGATAGTTGCACAAACCAATTTAACGAATTTGAAAATTGTCAAATTAATTTTTACAACCAGGTTGAAGAATTAAATATAAACAAGCAAAAAGATGCATTTTCTGTTCCGTATCAAATTGTTGCGCTAGATTACGCCTACCCAAACGCAAACAAGTTTAACATTCCGTTTAAAAACACGGTTACTGGGTTAAATTCTAAAAAAAGTGAAACGGAAAGTTTTAGTTTGCCAAAATGGATTAACAAAAAAATGCAATACGAGCAAGAGGACCGCGCCCAAATAGGCACAGAATATCATAAGGCACTAGAAATGTTGGATTTAACAAAACCTTACGAGCAAAATTCAAATTTCAACATGGTGGATTATAGCAAAATTAAACTAGCCCATAGCGTGTTAAGCGGTTTAGCAAAGGATAGTGTTAGTATAAAAAAAGAGGCGGAATTTATGATGTATTTGCCATACAATCAACTAGTGGATAGCCCAATTACAGATAAAGTTTTGGTGCAAGGCGTGGTGGATTTGTTAATAGAAAAGGCAGATAGTTTTATTTTGGTGGATTATAAATTTTCCTCCCTTCCTGCGCATGTTTTAAAACAAAAATACGCCGAACAACTAAATTTGTATAAACTTGCAATAGAAAAAGCGTACAACAAAAAAGTTGAACATATGTACATATATTCAATCAACAGTGGGGAACTTGTTTGATATGAGGGCGCGCGTTGCAAACGGCATTCTAGATTATTTGTCCCAAGCATTCACAATTACGCCTTCACTTATTTGCTCCTTCTTCTATGAAGGAGCACCGAGGGTTCTCCTTCATTGCTTCTTCTCCGCGTCACAAACGGCACTTTTGCTAGTTTGCAAGGTGTTGCAAACATAATCCTTTTCTAATTTAAGAACCTTATGGAGTAGGAGTAATGAGGGAGAACTTTGCGGTCTCCCTCATATAAGTTACTTGTTTGTTCCTTTTCCCCACAAAACTTTTGGTTTCGCGGGGACCCCGTAAAATGTTCTCCCTCATCCTCTTTCCCAAAAGGTCGAGAATTGTTATGTATACAAGAGGGCGCAAAGTTCTCCTTATTGTCATTCCGACCAAGCGTCAGCGCGTGGAGTGAATCTAATATTTTCATCAGAGATACGCTCGGTTCGTTTCACTCGCTCGGTATGACAAGGCCACAAACTGCACTTTTGTTCATTTACTGCAAATGTTCGCTCGTCGCAAATGGCACTTTTACTCATTACTGCAAGTGTATCTCGCGTTCAAACGGCGATTTTGTTCCTTTGCTCACAAATTTCAGTCATTGCTTGGTATTGCTACAAAGTAAATTCTTATGGGGTTTTATATAAAAAGCGGGGTTATTGTTCGTCTAATTCGTTAAGTTTTATGTTGTATTGGTTAATTAACGGAATATAGTCGTCCCACATATATTCGCGGATGGGGATTGGCTTATGGTTGTCAAAATAAAACACCAGGGCGGGCGAGATGTGGTGATAATCTTTAAACATGGTTGCCGCCAGGCAGTGACCGGAATTAATCAGCCTCTTTGCAATGGCGTGATAATTGTAATAACTCATACCATTATTTTAACTAAAAATGGCTATTTTATTAAAATCAACCAAATTTTCACTTCCGCCCAAAGTCAAACTGGCAAAAGCAAAAAAATAATAAAAAAAATCAAACATAAAATTCTTAATTTTTGAGTTTTTTCTAGCATTTTTACCTCATGTTTGAAAAATTTACAAAAATTATTGATTTTTTTATTAGATATTATAATTGTAAGCAGGAGTAGTTAAAAAAACGAAAGTTCACTTTTTAAAAGCCGGCTTTTTTTATTTGTTGAATGATCCTAACAAAAAGGCTGTAATTTCATATATTGCTTTTATTCAATTTGTATAGTGTTTTTTTAAAAACAAATTTAAGGCTCAAAAACAAACAATTAAAAAGATGCACAGATGTGCATCTTTTGGTTTTATACATATCGGTTTTACATATTGGTTATTTCTATTTCGCCTGTCTTTTTATATTTATCTTCAATTTTATTATATGTTTTATTTAAAGCAATAAACCTATAAACAAAATAGCCGCAAACGGCAAGCACAAACACCGCCATAACTGCATAATGCACCGGGGTGATAGTAAGTTCAAAGGCGGTTGGTGCGCGGTAAACCACTTTTTTAACTAAAAGATTGTCGCACTCGGCCTTGGTTTTATATTCATTTGCTTGGGCAGACCAATTTGAACTGCCGTCATTTTCCAACCTATCTTCGTTATAATAAATTACAAAATATTTATCTTCCGCTTCTTTAATGCAATAAGCAACTGTAACATCGCTTTGAATAAATGCACGGTCGCTTTTGGTTTTAAGCGCGTTTAAATTTATTCCATAAATCATGCCCTCCATTAAAATAATGGCAAGGAAGGCCGCAAGAATGCCAATTATGGTTTTGATGCCGATTTCAATATTTTCCCTAAGCCTCATTTTTTTTATGAATTCCATAATATTCTCCTACTTATAATGATAATCAAAAATAAAAAAAAGTCAAAGATTTTAAGCCACTTCCTTTACAATTTGGCGCAATTATGATATATTTTTATTGTGGAAGAAAAAAATATTAATCCAAGTTATTATAAAAACGCGTTAACTTTGTCCTTTTTAGGCGATGCTGTTTTTACGCTTAAAGTTAGGGAATATTTGGTTAAAAATAGCAACAACAAACTAAATATGCTAAACAAAACGGCAAATTCCATTGTTTGCGCAACAAACCAGGCGCAAATTATGTTGGGCTTAAAAGGGGACTTAGATGAGGACGAGTTAGACATTGTTACCCGAGCAAGGAACAGCCACACAAACAACAAAGCAAAGCACAGCACCTTGCAAGAGTATAACTTAGCAACACAGTTTGAAGCGCTTGTTGGCTATTGGTATTTAACCGGCAACACGCAAAAAATAGACGCCATGTTTAAAACTTGGGTGGAGGAAAGGCTATGATAGTTGACGGTATTAACGTTGTTAGGGAACTATTAAAAAATTGCAAAGTTGTAGATAAAATTATTGCATTTGATAGCCCTAATGTGGAACTAAATAATGTGCTAGATAAAGCGCGCGGCATGGGCATAAAAGTGGAGGTTTTGCCAAAGGAAAAATTTTTTTCCAACTTTACCTCGCAGCAGGGCATTGTGGCGTTTATTCCAAACTTTAAATATTGCGAACTTAGCGATATTTTAGTGGTTTCTAAAAATAAATCCAGCAAAGCGTTTATTGTGATTTTAGACGGAATAGAGGACCCGCACAATTTAGGCGCAATTATCCGCACGTGTGAGTGCGCGGGCGTGGATGGGATTATCATACCTAAAAACCGTGCAGTTGATGTTAATGCAACCGTATTTAAAACAAGTGCGGGCGCAGCCATACACACCAAAATTGCAATGGTAACAAACATCAATTCGGCAATAGAAACGCTAAAAAAAGCGGGCGTGTGGGTTTATGGCTTAGAGGCAGGCGAAAAATCTATATATAACG
>CANPWT010000003.1 GCA_947584775.1 uncultured Clostridia bacterium
CTGGCCACGAAGCCTTCACAGCAATGCGTGCGCGCGGTGCGTCCGTTACCGACATTGCAATTTTAATTGTGGCAGCGGATGATGGCGTAATGCCACAAACTGTTGAGGCTATAAACCATATAAAATCGGCAAACATACCTATGATTGTTGCAATAAATAAAATGGATAAACCGCAAGCCGACCCAGACAAAGTTATGCAACAATTGGCTGAACATAACGTTTTGCCAGAGGCTTGGGGCGGGGATGCTATTATTTGTAAAATTTCCAGCAAAACAGGCGAGGGGATTGATAAATTGTTAGAAACAATTTTGCTTGTTGCCGATGTGCAAGAACTTAAATCTAACCCAAATGTACCAGCAATGGGCACAGTTTTGGAATCTAAACTAGATAAGGGCAAAGGTGCAGTTGCTTCATTGATTGTGTTGGACGGCTCACTAAAAGTTGGCGACACAATTATTTCTGGCACAAGTCTATGTAAAGTTAAAGCAATGATAGACGAAAACGGCAAGCAAGTTAAAGTTGCAACTCCGTCCATGCCGGTAACCGTGCTTGGCTTTAATGAAGTTCCACCTGCCGGCGAATCGTTCACTTCGGTTGATGAAAAACTTTCTAAACAAATCATAGAGGAAAGGAAAGCAAAACAAAAAGAAGATTTAATTAAAGGCAGCGGCGGCAATACTCTTGAAGATTTAATTAACAAAACCAGCGAAAAGGATGTTAAAATATTAAATATCGTGTTAAAAACCGATGTTCATGGCTCGCTAGAAGCAATTAAAGCCGCCGTTATGAAACTTGCAAATGACGAAGTTAAAATTAACATTTTGCACAGTGGCGTAGGCGCTATTAGCGAAAGTGATTTAATTTTGGCCAACGCTTCAAATGCCATGGTTATTGCCTTTAATGTCAGCCAGGATAGCAAGGTTAAAACTATTGCCGACAGGATGAAAATTAAAATACACACCTACAAAATCATTTATGAATTGCTAGACGAAATTGAACGTGTTGTCAAAGGCCTTAAAGAGCCTAAATACGAGGAAGTTTATCTTGGCAAGGCTGAGTGCATTATGGTGTTCAACTTGTCAAGCGCAGGGCTAGTTGCCGGCTGTATGGTTAAGGACGGCAAAATTGTCCGCGGTGAACACGCTAAAATATACCGCAAAGACAAACTTATTGCCACCACCGAAATTAAATCGCTTAAAATTGTTAAAGACGATGTTAAAGAGGCAGGCAAAGATAGGGAGTGCGGCATCAAAACCAATTATGACGATATTCAAACGGGTGATATAATTGAATGCTTTACCCTTAAAAGGATTGAGGAATAATGAAAGGTGTTCGTTTACAAAGAATTAATTCCGAAATTCAAAAGGCGCTTTCTTCAATTATAGATAACGACCTGCGTGACCCGCAAATAACCTCTATAATTAGTGTGAGTAGCGTAGATATTACACCAGATTTAGCGAATGCTAAGGTGTATATCACTTGCTATGGCGATATGGACAAGCAGGAAGTTTTAAACAGAATTAAGGGTGCGGGCGGCTTTATACGTGGCAGGCTTAGCCAAAAAGTTAAATTAAGAATAACCCCTAGGCTAGATTTTAGATTAGATAATTCGGAAGAATATTCGGCAAAAATAGAAGGAATATTAAAAAACATCAAATATTCAACCGAGCCGGAAAAAGATGATGAATAATGGCATATTAGCAATAAATAAACCCAGCGGGTGGACAAGTTTTGATGTTGTTAACAAAGTTAAGCACCTTTTGCATTGTCCGCGCGTTGGCCATTTAGGCACGTTGGACCCAATAGCAACCGGGGTGTTGCTTGTAACAATAGGTAAGGCTACAAAAATTTTTGACCTTGCCCAAAGCAAGCAAAAAACATACATCGCCAAATTTAAGTTCGGCTATTCAACCGATAGTTTGGACGCAACGGGCAAAATTGAAAACACAACCACGCTTTTGCCAACCTTTGACCAACTTGAAAGCGTAAGGGCAAGTTTTATAGGTGAAATTGCCCAAATTCCGCCTAAATTTAGCGCAAAATCTATAAATGGCGTGCGCGCTTACGACCTGGCCAGGCAAAACAAACAGTTCGAAATCCCCGCCAAAAATGTAAAAATATACAGTATAGACTATATTTCGTACATCGATAGCGTTTTAACGCTAAAAATTGTTTGCGGCAGCGGAACATACATTCGTTCACTGTGTAGGGACATTGCCTTAAAGGTCAACTCGCTTGCCACAATGGTGGAGTTAACACGCACTAAGGTGGGCAAAATTGATATAGGCAACTGTGTAGATATTAGCGCGCTAAGTGAGCAAAATATTGCTAGTTTTGTCCTTCCTTTAAGCAAATTTTTAGATTATAGCCAAATTGAATTGCCGGTTAGCGAGCAACACAATCTTTTGTGCGGTCAAACATTAAATTTAGCCAAACCGGACGGCTTATATTTGCTTATGGACAACACAAATGTGCTAGCAATAGTAAAAATTGCAAATAATTTAGCAAAAATGTCAATTTTTTTAGGTTAGTTGATTGTGTTTATAATAATTTTATGATATAATAAAAAAGAGGAGAAAAATTTATGATAACAGCAGGTGATATTAGAAAAGGTGTAATTTTTGATGACGGCAGTTCAACTGACCCTAAAAAACCAAGTTTATTTTTGGTTGTAGATTTCCAACACGTTAAACCAGGCAAGGGCGCTGCTTTTGTGCGCACCACTTTAAAAAATGTGTTAACAGGCAAGGTAATTGAACGCACATATAACCCAAGCGAAAAAATTAACGATATTTCCATTGAAAGGAAAGAAATGATGTACCTTTATAACGAGGGCGGGTTGTATTATTTTATGGACAACGAAACATACGACCAAATTCCTTTCAACTACGAAACAGTTAAGGATGCGCTTCATTTTGTGGTAGAAAATACTAATTGCAACATTCAATTTTACAATGGCCAACCAATTAACGTTGAACCACCAATTTTTGTAGAATTAACCATTGCTAAAACCGAGCCAGGCGCAAAAGGCGACACTGTTAAAACAGGTGGCAAGCCAGCAACCTTGGAAACAGGTTACACAATTCAAGTTCCGCTATTCATCAACGAAGGCGACAGGGTTAGAGTTGACACTCGCACGGGCGAATATATGGAAAGATTGTAAAATTTTGTAACATTTTACAACGCAAAAATTAGAAAAATTTATATTTATTAGACGAAAAATTGATACTCTTGCAGTATCTATTTTTTTTACGCATTAAAGTTGAATATTTTTAATATTTTTTACTATGTTAAAAGATTTTTTAGATAGTGAAATATACAATCAAATTTTAAAAGCGTTCAGTTTTAACGACATAACAGAAATTCGTTTGCGCGTAAATGAAAAAATAATTGTGGCGGTGAAAAATAAAAAATATTATTTAAAGGACGAAAATAACAATTTTTTAATTTGCACAAAGCAAAATATAGAAAATTTTATAACCCGCGCCTGCCACAATTCGGTTTACGCTTATAACAACAACATAATTCAGGGCTATATAACCTTAAAAAACGGCATAAGGGTGGGGTTATCGGGCAATGTTGTGGTTGAAAACAACAAGGTTGTTACAATTAAAGATTTTAATTCGCTAAATATTCGCATACCGCACATAATTAAAAATTGCAGTTTAATTGCTTACGATTATCTGGTTACGGACGAAGTTAAAAACACATTAATTGTATCGCCGCCCGGGGCGGGCAAAACCACATTTTTGCGTGATTTAATTTTTCAGTTATACAATCATAATTTGGCAAAAAATGTGCTAATTGCAGACGAGCGAAACGAAATTTGCGCCACAAACGATGCCATCCCGCAAATAAACCTTGGCGGATTTTGCGATATATACACAAACTGCACAAAAAAATACGCCTTTAAAAACGGAATAAGGAGCATGTGCCCGGACGTTATTGTAACGGACGAAATAGACCTAGATTGCGATTTGCAATATATAACCGAAGCCATAAATTGCGGAGTTAACGTGGTTGCCACAATACACGCAAAAGATTTAAACCAACTCAAAAATAAGCCCGGTTTTAGCGAAATTTTTGAAAAGCACCTGTTTTCCAGATACGTATTTTTAACTAATGATTTAGGCCCAGGCACGCTTACATACATTTATGACGATAAATTAAATTGTATTTATAGTAGGTAAATATGAAGTGGATTTTAATTGCAATATTAATATTTGTAATTATGCTAATTGCAATACGATTAAGCGACCAATATAAAGATAAATACGATTTTTATTTTAATTTAAAAAACTTTTTAAATCAATTTAAAATTAACGTTTCGTTTAGGCAGGACAAGTTAACCGATTTTGTTGCAAATGTAAAGCCCAAAAAGCAATTTAAGTTGTTTATAGATGCATACAGCGAATATTTAAAAACTAATAAATTAAATTTATCTGAAATTAAAATTTTAGAGGAAGAAGAAAAAAATGAACTAACTCAAATTGTTATGTCGCTTGGCAAAAACGATAGCCCAACAGAAATTATGCAACTAGAAAATTTTTTAATAAGTGTAGAAAATAACCTATCTAGCGCACAGGAAAATAAAAATAAACTTTGCCCAATGATTATTAAATTATCGCTATTGTTTGCAATAGGTTTAGCAATATTGCTCATATAAGGAGGAGTATGGAAGTAATTTTTAAGTTGGCCGGAATTGGGCTAATAACTTCAATTGTAAATCAAATTTTAAAGTATTGCGGCAAGGAAGAAATTGCCTCGGTTACAACTCTTGCTGGCCTGATAATCAGTTTATTAATGGTTATAAATTTGGTGCAAGATTTGTTTAATACAGTTAAAAGTTTGTTTGTGTTTTAGGAGAATATGACAGTTTTAGTAAAAATTCTAGCGGTTGCGCTAGTCACTGTTTTTGCATTTATGATTGTTAAACAAATAAAGCCCGAAATTGCCTTATTAATATCTATTGCAGGCAGTGTTTTAATAATTATATTGGCAGTGGACACGCTTAATTCTGTCATATCTTCTTTTTATAAAATTTTTACTACAACCGGGGTGGATGCAACGCTTTTAACTCCACTTTTTAAAATTTTAGCCATTGGCTACATAACTGAATTTGGCGCAAACATTTGCCAAGATGCCAATGCCACTAGCGTTGCGGACAAGGTTTTATTTGCCGGCAAAATAATAATTTTGTTTGTTGCTTTGCCAATAGTTACAACGGTTATTGATATGGTGGTGGGGTTATTATGACAAAAATAAAAAATAAAAATGTTCCGCTTTATATTTTAATGATTGTTTTAATTGTGTTGTCAAGCCTTATATCGCCGCAAATTACCTTTGGCGCAACAAGCGAAATTAATAAAATTACCACTGATTTAAACAACACAGTAATTGACGAATTATCTCAAATAGATTTTTCCGCCTTTAATGAGGTTATTATTGAATTTGAAAATAATAAAACAAATATATTTTCCTTAACCAATATAAAGGACAAAGTTTATTCTATAATTTCAGGCGAAAACGCAGTTAATTATTCCAATTTTTTTGCTAGTTTTTTTTCCTCCTTGGTAGATGTGGTTTTAAGATATTTGCCCAGCATTTCACTTGTTATTGCAATTGGGGTGATAAGTAATTTGTTAAGCGGAATTAAAAGCAAATTTAACGAAAAATCCACCAGCAACTTAGTGCATTTAGTGTGCTTTTTGGCTATTTCAATACTAATAATTGGTATGGTTAACAGTTTGGCGCGCACAACGGGCAATGCAATAAATTCAACCGTAAATCAGATGAACATTTTGTTCCCAATATTGTTAACATTGATGACCGGGTTGGGCGCATACGCCTCGGTTGGCGCGTTTCAACCGGTTGTTGCAATAATTTCTACCTATGTTGCCGACTTTTTTAATTACGTAATAATTCCGCTATTTTTAATTAGTTTTGTTTTTAATATAATATCAAATTTGTCCGACAACATTAAACTAGATAAGTTTGAAAGTTTTATTTTTAGCGGTTTTAAATGGATTGTTGGTTTAGTGTTTACGCTATTTTTTGCAATATTTACAATTCAAGGCATATCTGCGGGGAGTTTTGACAGTTTAAGCATACGCACAACAAAATACGCAATTAAAAGTTACGTGCCTATTATGGGTGGCTATTTAAGCGATGGCATGGATTTAATTATGTCCAGCACGCTTTTAATTAAAAATTCGCTTGGCTTGGTTGGAGTGCTTATGGTTATAACCACAATTTTGTCGCCACTAATTGAAATTGTTGTGTTTAGTTTGCTTTTAAAACTTGTGTCTGCCGTTTTGCAACCAATGGGCAACAGCAAAACATCCAATTTTTTAATGGGAACATCTAAGAGCGTAACAATGCTTTCAACAAGCGTAATTGCAATTGGGTTTATGTATTTAATTTCTATTGGTTTGGTTATGACAACCTCAAATGTGGTGATATAATGGCAGGGTATATTTTAAGTATTTTAGGCATTGTTTTAGCCGGGGTGATGATAGATATAATTTTACCCAGCGGCAGCGTAAATAAATACATAAAAAGTATTTATGCCATTTTTGTTGTGGCGGTAATTATTAATCCGCTTATAAAATTTGTTAGCGCAAATAAAGATTTTAAATTGCAGTACGAGGATTACGAAGCCAACACCCAACTTTTAAATTATATTTACTCTTCACGCGTTAGAGAAACACAAAAGGAGATAGAATTAACCCTTTCTAGCAATGGTTTTAGCGGAATCGACATAAAACTTGATTTTAATATAGAAAACAACCAAATAATCTACACAAGTTGTACAATAAATTTACAAAATTTGGTCATAGCACCGGACAAGTTGAATATAAATAAATATGAATTCATTAATGAAGTTGTAACAGAAAAAACAAATCTAACTCATGAGGTGATTATCTATGAGTGAAAACCAAAAAAAAACACCTAAATGGCTGGAAAAACTAAAAAAGATAAAACACATAGAAATATACATAGCAATAATATTTATAGTAATTTTATTAATTATATATATTTCTGGCGTGGACAAAAAATCAAATTCAACCGATAAAAACTTGGGTTCAAGTTTAACTGTAACAGCGTATGTAGAAAAAATAGAATCTAATTTAGAGGAAATTTTATCAAACATTGGAGGTGTATCAAATGTAAAGGTTATGATAACACTGGATTTACAAGGAATAGAGGTAACAAATTCCATGTTAGATTTAAACTCGTTCCCTGAAATCCGCGGGGTAATTGTTACAGCAAAAGGGGTTAATAACACCCAAACCAAACTCAAAGTTTTGCGGGCAGTTGAAGCAGTGCTAGATATAAAAAATGGTAGCATCGAAATTTTATCAAGTGATTAGGAGGATTTATGAAAACAATGTCTAAAAAGAAAAAAATTATTATTTTGTCAGTTATGATTGCATTACTTTTAGTAACAGGCTTTGTAAATGTAGCGCTAAACAGCAGTTTAAATAGCAATATTTCAACCGAAACAAGCGCCACCACAAATGCAAATTTTTACACCGCTTTCAGAAGCGAACGCCAAGCAACACGCACACAAGAAATTCAGTTTTACGATTCCATTATAGCAAGCGAAACTTCAAGTGAAGAAGTTAAAAAAGAGGCCGAAGCCAACAAACTTGCTTTGATTGCCCAAATGGAAAAAGAATTGGTTACCGAGGGCATAATCAGGGGCAAAGGCTTCCCAGATGCAATTGTTTCTAGCAGCGATACAAATGTAAACATTTTTGTAAAATGCGCAGAATTAACTAAGGAAGAAGTGGCTCAAATTGCCTCAGTTGCAATTCAACAACTTAAAGTTGAAATTGATAGAATTATAATTATACCTTCTGCTTAAAAATAGTGCTTAAATATTTGCTAAAATTAAAATTTGGTGCTATAATAACAAAAAGAGGGTAATATGGCACAAATTAAAACTATAAATGGAACAAACAACACTTATATCAATAAAAATATGCTTGTATCTATTGTCAACCTTGCCACTAAAGAAATTCAGGGCGTTATAGATGTTTATCAGCCAAAAAGGCTAAAATTTAGGCGCTTCTTTAATAAAAATATTGGCAAAGGGGTTAAAATTAAATACACAAAATTTGGTTTAATTATAGATATTTACATTGTAATAGATACAGCATGTGAGGTTAACGATGTTGTTTATCGTATTCAACAAAATGTTAAAAACAGCATCACAACATTAGTGCCTATAAGCATAACCGCCATAAATGTACATATTATGGATGCAGAAAAGAATCTCTAATTTGTTAGAGAGTCTTTTTGTGTTTAGGAGAAATTATGAAAAGGACAGACGCACGCGAACTAGCGTTTAAAACTATATATAGCAAATTTTTTAACTCTAACACTGAAGAGGACATTTTTGCTAACGCAGATAGCAAGGGGTTGGAGTTTACCACATCCATTTTAAACGAATTTGCAAACCACTATAACGAAATTAATGAAATTATTTCCTCTAAATTAAAGGGTTACACTATCGAGCGCTTGCAAAAAATAGACCTTGCAATAATCATACTTGCAACAATTGAACTTAAATTTATACGCCAAACACCCAAAGAGGTTGTTATTAACGAGGCGGTAGAACTTGCAAAAAAATATTCAACTGAAAAAAGCCCAAAATTTATTAACGGCTTGTTGGCAGATATAGTTAAGGAATGAAAGTTTTATCCGTTAGAGAAATTAATCAAATTATAAAGGACATTATAGATAACGAAATTGTTTTGGAAGATATTTCTGTAAACGGGGAGTTATCTAGTTTTTCTATAACGCGAAACATTGCTTATTTTACGCTAAAAGATGGCGATAATTTGTTAAATTGCGTTCAATTTGGCGCTAAGCGAGAGTTTAATATTGGCGATTTTGTAACAGTTAGAGGCAACGTTAAATATTACCCCAAAGGCGGCAGGCTAACTTTTAATGCATTTACAATTGAACTTTCAGGCATGGGGGAGCAATACAGGCAATTTTTACTTTTAAAACAAAAGTTATTAGAGGAAGGCCTGTTTGATGAAGCGCACAAAATACCAATTCCTAAATATATTAAATCGATTGGCGTGGTTACAAGCAAAACAGGTGCAGTTTTACAAGATATTAAAAATGTAACCAAAAGGCGCAACCCGAATTTAGATATTTATGTTTACGATGCGCAGGTGCAGGGCAGGTTTGCCGTTCAAGATGTTATTGCAGGGATTACTTATTTTGACAATTTTTCGGATGTGGATGTGATAATTGTTGCGCGGGGTGGCGGCAGCGTGGAAGATTTAGCCCCGTTTAACGATGAAGAACTTGCCCGCATTGCCTATATTTGTAACAAGCCAATAATCAGCGCGGTGGGGCACGAAACTGATTTTTCCATTTTAGATTTTGTTGCCGATATGCGCGCACCAACCCCAAGTGCCGCAGCCGAACTTGTAACATTTGATTATCTAGACCTTATTAGATATGTAAAAGAATTGTATAATAAGGCTGAAACTATTTTGTTTAACAAAGTTGAAAACATTTCAGTTAATGTTAACTCGCTAATTCTTGATATTGACAACCAAACTAAGAATTTAATTAATGACGAAAATTTGCATATTCTTGACATAGTTCGTTTTATGGACCGCGCAATAGAAAATCAATTTAACGCAACCAAATATAGTGTAGATATCGCATTAAATATACTAGATAAACTAAATCCTGTAAAAATTTTGAAGTCTGGCTACGCTTTTGCAACCAAAAATGGACATCCAATTAATTACAAAAATACGCAAATTCTTGACGAAATTGACATAACCACAATGGATGCAAATTTTAAAGCAAAAATAACTTATAAGGAGGAAAAATGTTAGAAGAAAACATAAAAAAATTGGAAGAAATTGCCCAAACTCTAGAAAAGGGTGTTAATTTAGACCAAAGTTTAAAATTATATGAAGAAGGGTGTAAAATTGCAAAATCTTGCCTAAAAGAGTTGGAAAAAGCCAACGGAAAGATTATAATGGTTAAAAAAGAATTTAACGATAAGGACGATAAAAATGAACAATAATCAATTTGTAACCGAATTAAGCGACATTAACACCAATTTTGCCCAATGGTACACTGATGTTATTTTAAAAACCGATATGGTGGACTATGGCCCGGTTAAAGGCACTATGGTCATCAAACCATATGGCTATGCAATTTGGGAAAATATTCAGGCTTATTTAAACGATAAATTTAAAAAATTAGGCGTGCAAAACGCATATTTCCCAATGTTTATCCCTGAAAGTTATTTAAAAAAAGAGGCTGAGCATGTTGAAGGTTTTGCACCCGAAGTTGCAGTTGTAACATACGCAGGCGGCGAGGAATTAAATGAAAAATTAATTATTCGCCCAACAAGTGAAACCATTATTTGCGATATGTATTCTAAATGGATTAAATCTTACAGAGATTTACCCGTTAAAATGAACCAATGGTGCAATGTTGTCAGGTGGGAAAAAACAACCCGTCCATTTTTGCGCACAAGTGAGTTTTTGTGGCAGGAAGGGCACACCGTTCAATCTTGCCCAGAGGATGCTGAAACCGACACGCAGGTTATGTTAAAAGTTTATTCCGATTGCCTAAAAGACCTTATGGCAATCCCAACCCTAACTGGCAGAAAAACAGAAAAGGAAAAATTTGCCGGCGCAGTTGCCACCTATGGCATGGAAGCAATTATGAAGGACGGCAAATGCTTGCAGGCAGGAACGACCCACAATCTTGGCCAAAATTTTGCAAAAGCATCAAATATCAAGTTCTTAAATAAGGACGGCGAATTAGAATACGGCTATTCCACAAGTTGGGGCGTAAGCACAAGGCTAATTGGTGCGCTGGTTATGGTGCACGGGGACGAGCGCGGGCTTAGGATGCCGCCAAATATTGCGCCTATTCAAGCGGTTATTATTCCAATTGCCAGCAAAGTTAGCGGCGTAATTGAAAAATGTAACGAAGTTAAAACCTTGCTAGAAACAGCCAATATGCGAGTAAAATTAGACGATAGCAACAACACCCCGGGCTGGAAATTTAACGAGTACGAAATGAAAGGCGTGCCTTTAAGGATTGAAATTGGCCCACGTGATATTGAAGCGGGCGTTGCAACCGTAGTAAGGCGTGATACGCATGAAAAATCCACCCTGCACTTAAACAATATTGCTAACGAAGTGGCTGATATGCTTGCTAAAATTCAAGCAAATATGCTAAAACAAGCGCAAGAAAATTTGAATAATGCCATTGTTGAAACTGACGATTATAACACAATGGTTGAACAAGTTAACAACAAAAAAGTGGCATTGTGCTATCATTGTGGGGACATGACTTGCGAGGAAGAAATAAAAAACAACACCACTATAAAAACAAGGGTAATTCATAGTTACGACACAACTCATAAATGCATTTATTGCAACAAGCCAAGCAAATATCGTGTATATTTTGGCAAACAATATTAAAAAATAAAATCTGCATATCCCGCAGATTTTTTTTTTACATATTAAGTTAAAAAGCCAAGAATTTTAAGCCAAAATAAAGTGTTTGGTAGCCCTATGGGGAATCGAACCCCAGTCTCAACCGTGAGAGGGTCGCGTCCTAACCTCTAGACTATAAGGCCACGGTTTAAGATTGTTTAAGTATAGCACAGTTTTTTAGTATTTTCAAGTAAATTTAGTTAATTTATGTCAAAATTTATGATATAATTCAAATATGAAATACCGCTGGTTTAATTATCGGCCGCTTTGCATAGTGTTTTTCGCACTGTTATTAGGCAGTGTTTTTGCTTTTTATGTAACACAAAACACGGTAATTTCTGTTGTAATTGTAGTTTTATCTGTAATATTTTTAGCCTTTATTGCCGCAATCCGCCGCAAATTAAAATATTTTTTGCTGCCAATTATTGCATTTTTAGTGGGCGTTTTCGCGTTTAATATTTGCGTAACTAGTTTTAATAAAGATAATATCTCGCCGCCTGATAGTATATCGGCGCGTGTGGCTGTTGTATCTAAGCCGGAAGATGGCTCGGTTTTGGTGCACTTAGATAATTGTAAATTAGACGGGGTTAGGGCAAACACTTCGCTTGCCGTTTTAATTTACGACTCTAACAACATATTTGCTAATGTAGAAATTGGCAGTTTAATAACTTTTAAGCCAAGCAAATTTATTAAAAATGATTTAGTTTATAACAGCACGCCAAATTCAAATGCTATTGCTAAAAACGAACGCTATTTTGCCACGGTTGATGTTAAAAACCTAACAGTTACCGGCAGGGACACAACTTTTGCCGAGGACATACGCGCATACATAAAAGCAAATCTGTCTAACGGGCTAACCAATGAAAATGTAGAAATAGCGTATTCTGCCTTGTTTGGCGATACCGAAATGTTATCAGATAATCAATATTTAAATTACAAATTGGCAGGTGTAGCGCACTTGCTTGCCGTTTCCGGCTTGCACGTTGGAATAATTGTGGGCATTTTAAATTTTATTTCTAAAAAGTTAAAAATTAAGCCAATATTTAATTTTATATTTAACCTAGCATTTCTGTTGTTTTATATGTATTTATGCAACTTTTCAGTGTCGGTTGTGCGGGCATCAATTATGTCGCTTTCCATACTGTTTGCCTTTTTAGTAAAGCGCGAGCCCGACCAACTTTCCGCCTTGTCTTTGGCGGGGATTATAATCTATTTGTTTAACCCAACAATTGTGTTTAATTTAAGTTTTCTTATGAGTTTTTCAAGCGTATTAGGCATAATTATGCTGTATAAGCCAATTATTTCAACCATTAATAAAAATGAAAACAATGCAGTGGCAAAGGGCTTTGCAATAAGTTTATCTATTACAATTTCACTTATGTTTATTATGGCGTTTTTCTTTAAAAACTTAAACATAATTCAACTTTTTGCAAACATTATAATTATTCCTATTTTCACTTTTGCCTTTGTTTGCATATTTGTTCTTGCAATGTGTTCGCTAATTTTGCCAAAATTAACTTTGCTTTTGCTTGTTATTAATCCGGTGCTGGATTTTGTAAATGTTGTTAGCATAGTGCTGGGCAATTTGCCAATAGCCAATTTTTCTACAATTAGGGTGAATTTCATTTCCATTTTAGTGTATTTTATTCTTTTGTTATTCCTTGGCAGAATTTGCACAGTAGGGCACAAAGAAAAAGTTATTATATCCCTTAGTTTAATTGCAATTTTGTTGTTAATTTTGATATAATATGACTATGAAGTTTTTAGATTTAAATAAAGAACTTAAAAATAACATTGCCAATTTGTACAACTTAATGGGCAATGATTTTTTCCTTACTAAAAACGCCATAGAGCAGTTGAAATCGGCCGCCATATTAAATTTGGAGGAATTTAACTTTGTTAAACTAGATGCGGACAAACTTAAAGTAAGCGAACTTAACCCAATATTAGAAACCATGCCGCTTGGCAATGATTATCGCTTAATTGTGCTTTTTAATCCGTCCAATGAGGTTGCTAAATATTTAAATAAATACAATTTTGAGCCTTATCAAGTTGTTGCAACTGTTAATGCACAAAATCTTTCAAATGCAATTATTGTGGAGTGTGACCAACTAGATAGAGAGTCTATTACAAAATACATACTCAACATGTTGAGCAAGTTTAAATTGTCCATAAAACAGGACGCGTTAGATTATTTAATAGATTCTTGCTCGCAAAACATGAGCAAAATTTATAATGAACTTAATAAAATTATCTCTTATGCGCTAATCGAGCAAGAAATAATAGATATTAATATTGTGTCCAATTTGGTGCCAAGTTCAAGCGAATATGTAATTTATATGCTTACAAACAGCATAGATAACAAAAATTTGGCAAATTATCAGCAAACATTAAGCGAACTAAATAAATCCTTTTCTGTAAACGAAATTTTTGCATATATGGGCAAATATTTTAGGCGTATGTTTTACATTGCAGTTTCTAAAAATGATGAGGAATTGCAAAAAATTTTAAACATTAAGCCATATGCAATAAAGATGTCTAGGCAAAACATAAAAAACAATGGCGTAAACTATTATGTTAACCTATATTTAAAGTATGTGGAACTAGATAAATTAATAAAATCGGGCGAAATTTCTGCCAAAAACGCCCTTTACGAGTTGGTGTTTTAATGAATAACATTAATTTGCTTGTGCCCGATAAAATTATCAAATCTAGGCGAAAAACCTTGGCGATATTGATTGATAGAGAGGGCAATTTAATTGTAAAATCGCCCATGTATTGCACTAAAAAAGAAATTTACGACTTTATATTTAAAAAAGCCAACTGGATTATATCTAAACGCCAAAATAAACTAACTAACAAAAAAACGATACAATTTATTGATGGCGAAACTTTAACTTTGTTAGATAAAACTTTCACCCTTAAATTTTACGATAAAACTAGAGTAAAAATAGTGGAAAATACAATATTTTTGCCGCAATTAAATTATAGGGAAAGTTTTTTAAAATTCATTAAAAACCTAATAAAAAATTATATATTTGAGCGGGTAGAATATTTTTCAAAGTTATATAATTTAAAATATAAATCAATAAAAATTAACTCTGCAAAATCCAGGTGGGGCTCTTGCGGGGCAGATAATAGTTTAAATTTTACATTTAGGCTAGTTTTTGCGCCATGTGAAGTGGTGGACTATATTATTTTGCACGAACTAACCCATACGCTAGAAAAAAATCATCAATCGGGCTTTTATTTAACACTTTCAAAATTTTGCAAAAACTATAAACAAAGTGAAAAATGGCTAAAAGATAATGCCTACATTTTGGATTTGGTATAAAAAAAAGAGGTAAAAACCTCTTAAAATAGGGGTAGACCTATTTGCCATAAACACTTAATCTTGCTTTTTTTCTGTTAGCAGTAGCCTTTTGTAAGATGCCTTTTGAAACAGCGGAGTCTATAAGAGAAACTGTTTGCCTAAACAAAACTTCTGCCTTATCTGTTTCTTTACTGTCAACTGCAAGTTTGTATTTTTTAACGCTGGTAGCAATTTTGCTTTTATATGACTTATTTTCTAAACTTTGCCTTTCAGTAACATCAATACGCTTTTTTGCTGATTTGATATTAGCCATTACAACCTCCATTACTCGCCTAGTATAACAAATATTAAAACAAAATGCAAGTGCTTTTATTATTTTTTTTTAAAATTTACTAAAATTTGTGTTTTTTCATATTTTTGCATTAGTTACAACTATTTTTGCATTTAGACCGTTAAATAATTAAATTTATAAGTCAAATATTTTTTTATATGCATAAATCTTTATATGGAAAATAACAAAAATTCCACCATTGCAATTATAGATAGTGGAATAGGGGGAATTAGCATTTTAAATAGGTTGATTGCAAAATATAAAACCGGCAATTTTATATATTTTGCAGATAATTTGTATATGCCTTATGGCAATAAAACTAGCAAGTTTTTGTCTGCCAGGCTTGATGAAATTATCAAAAACTTACAAACAAATTACAATGTAAGTAAAATAATAATTGCCTGCAACACGGCCTCTTCCGTTGTAAACAAGCGGAAATATAAAAATTTAATTACAATGCAGTTTGATGAGGCAAACACATATTTTGCAACCCCGCTAACCAAAGCAAATTTGCCAAATGTTAAAGTGATTGAAGACGAAAATTTGGCAAAAAATATAGAGGAAAATATTTTTAATAAGCCACTTATTGAAAAAATAATAAAACAATCGGTAAAGCAGCACAAATTAAATAAATTACCTAGTTTTGTTTTAGGTTGCACGCACTATGAACTTGTTATAGACCTATTTAAAAAATATTGCCCTAAAACACAGGTCAAATCCAACATCGATTTTATTATAGACAAAATAAAAGTTAAACCAAATAAAGATTTAACGGTAATTTTCTTGCAATCTGAGCCTAGTTTGTCGTATAATAATAAAATGAAACAATTGATAGGACGTTAATTTTATGTGTGGTATTTATGGTTACATTGGGCCAGGCAACGCAACAAATTTTGTGTTTGATGGCCTTAAACTTTTGCAATATAGAGGGTATGATTCGTGCGGAATAGCATATTATGATTCGGAATTTAAACTTTGCAAAGCGGTTGGCGCGTTGGAAAACTTAAAAGATTTTCAGCCATCCGACATTGCTTTTGGGCACACCCGCTGGGCAACAAACGGGGAAGTTAGCCTTGCTAACACTCATCCTCATGTTTCTTTTGACGGCAAAATTACGCTTGTTCACAACGGAATAATTAACAATGCTAACGAAATTAAAGCGGAATTAACAAAAAGACATATTAAATTTTATTCTAAAACAGATAGCGAGGTGATTGCCAATTATCTTAGTTTATACAACGATGTTGAAGAAGGGCTAAAAAGTTTGTTTAGTAAATTAACGGGCAGTTTTGCGCTTATTATTGGCTTAAATAACGGCTGCATTTACCTTGTTAAACAGTTTTGCCCGCTAAATTTTGTAATAGCGGAAAATGGCAACGGGGTTTACATTTCAAGCGATGTTGCAAGTTTGCCATCGGGCAAATTAAACAGGCTTAACGATGGCGACATTGTAAAAATTTATAATGGCAAAATAGAAAATTTAACCACAAACAAATTAATGTTTACCGATTATAAAAACGACATAAAAGCGCTAGATAAAGGCAATTTTAAACATTATATGCTAAAAGAAATTTTTGAAACGCCAACCGCTATTAAAAATACATATCATTATCTAAAAAAGCAAAATTTTAAAAAGATATTTAAAGGCATTACAAAATTATCTTTAATTGGGTGCGGAACGGCATACAATTCCTGTCTAATTGGCCAACATTTGCTAAAAGATAAGTTTAATATAGATTGCTGCCTGGCATCTAATTATGAAATTAACAGCAGAATAAAAACCAATCATTTGCACATAATTGTAAGCCAAAGCGGGGAAACGGCTGATTGCATTAAAGTTGCCGAACAAATTAAAAAATATAGTGGCAAACTTTTGCTAATAACCAATGTTGAAAATTCCACTTTAACCAGGTTTGCTAACTACACAATTTATACCAAAGCGGGCACCGAACTTGCGGTCGCCAGCACAAAAACTTATTGTGCGCAGTTGTTTACTTTCGCTTTTATCAGCAAAATTTTAAAAGATAAGAATTATAATTTAGATATAGATAATTTAGTAAAACAAATTAAAAATTACATAGGTAAAATAAATGTTGAAAAGGAAGTTAACATTTTAAAAGATAAAGATAAACTTTTGCTTATTGGCAAGGGCGAAAATTACGATTTATTGCTTGAAGCAAGTTTAAAAATACGCGAAATTGACTACATTTACACTATACCTATGTACGCGGGCGAATTAAAGCATGGCACGCTGTCTTTAATAGACGAAAATAGCGTTATTCTTGCCATAAATAATTTTGGCGCGCTAAACACCGCAATTAATGAAATTGAAAGTAGAAAAGGCAAAGTTTTAGACTTTTTCCATTACATTTCTAATTTAACAGTTGAAAACGAATTTATGCCTATATTTAAAATTATTCCTTTCCAATTGTTAAGTTATTATTTGGCAATAGAAAAGGGGATTAACCCAGACATGCCTAAAAATTTATCTAAAAGTGTAACGGTTGAATAATTAAACATACCATTTGCTTTTCCCGGTTAAAAATTGGTTGTTTAGTTTGTTTATTAAATAATCTTTGGGGCGGATTGTGGTGCAAGTTTCCTTTCCGTCCACCACTATTTTATAGCAGATTTCAGCATATTTAAATATGTTTTTATCGGTATACAAATATTCGCCAAAGTGGTCGGTAACTGTTTGCAATAAACTTTCGTTGCCGTCCGCTATTTTTATTATTTTATATTCGTGGTTATTTTTAGTGTTAAAAATTATATTAGCGCAACTATTTTCTATTTCCACCCGCAAATTTAAGTTTGGCTCTACAAAAATTTCGGCTGGGGGAAAATCTTTTTTAAAATAATCGTAACTAATGTATCTATCTAAATTTGTTGTTGGGGAAACAATCCTTAAATTGTTGTTGGCTTCGTTAATATCGTATGGCAATTTAACAACATCGTCCGGCTTAGTAAAATCTGGGCAAGGGGTGGAGGAATATAAATAAGATAAAACTCTTTTATTTATTTCGGTAGGTTCAACCGAACTGTGAAGTGAATTATCTAATTTATTGTCTTTTAAATTGCTTATCCAACTTAATATTGTGTGTTGCGAAGTATAGGCAACATTGTATAAATCCGTGTTATCTTTGCCATTAAATGCCGTGCCCGTTTTGCTACAAATTGGCACATTTAATTGGCTTAAACGCTTTGCCGTGCCGTATTTTACGCTATCACGCAGCATATCATTTAATAAATATGCATCGGAGGGAGATACAACATTTTCACTAAAAGGCTCACGCTCGTAAACAATATTTCCATCGAAATCTAAAATTTTGTTAACAAAACACATTTCATTTTTAACGCCCATGTTTGCCAAGGTGGAGTAGGCGTTAAATATGTCCAACAATTTAACCCCTTTGCTAATGTTGCCAAGCGCAAGTGTTAGGTTTAAATCGTCCTTGCTGGTTGCAATACCCAGGTTATTCAAACAGTCCACCGATTTTTTAAGCCCAAGGCTATCTAACAATTTTACACTTGGTATATTTAATGAATTTGCAAGGGCGTATCTGGCCGAAACAACGCCATGAAATTTGCCGTCTGCATTTTTAGGCTTAAAGCCGCTGTAATCAATTTCTTCGTCCATAATGCGTGAGGATGGCGTCAATATATTGTGTGTTATACATGGCAAATACACCGCTAATGGCTTTAAAAGTGAGGCGGGTTGGCGTTTAATGTTGTGTAAATTGAAATTTGAAGAGGCAAAATATGCTAAAATTTCGCCTGAATTTGTGCCAATGCAGGTTAAACTATCTAAATTTTCATTGCCAATAACATCGCTACAAGCAGATATAATTTCATTTTGCAAATTGTCATCTTTGTAGGTTATAATTTGATAATTTCGGTTAATTAGTTCGCGTTCAGTTATGTTTAAAAGCGAGCAGGCTTCAAAAATGGCTTCTTCCTCATAACTGCAATCATAGTTGTTTAAGTTTAGTTCAATGTCGCTATTTAAAACTTCGTCCAACTCGCTGGCGGAAATATATTTTTCTTCAAACATTAACTTTGCAACCATATTTTTTCGCGCTATGGCATCGGCATGATTGGCTGAATTTGTGTATCTGGATGGCGATTTTATAATGCCCGCCAAAAAACAGGCCTCGTTTAAACTTAGTTCGGTTGCAGATTTATTAAAATAAATTTTACTTGCGTTTTCTATGCCATAGGCGTTTGAGCCAAAATAAATGGTGTTTAAATACATTTCTAAAATTTGATTTTTATTAAATTGTTTTTCCATTTTTATGGCCAAAATTATTTCTTTTAATTTGCGCTTATATGTTTTTTCGTTGGTGAGCAGGGCGTTTTTAACAAGTTGTTGGCTTATGGTGGACGCCCCCTGCGATTTAGAATTTGAACTAAAATTAACAATGCCTGCCTTAACAATGCGCTTTAAATCGTAGCCGTGATGTTTGTAAAATCGCTTGTCTTCGGTGGCAATAAAGGCTTTTACAACATAATCTGGCAGGCTGTCTAGCGTGATTATTGAGCGGTTTGTATTGTAAAGTGAACTTGCCGTGCCGCTGGCAGAATACACTTTAACGCCATTGTTTACACTTGTAAGTTTGTTTACGTCTAACGCGTACGAGTTATAAAGTATACTCATGCCGGCAAAAAAAATTACGCCTAAAACCCCTATAATTATAGCGGCTATAAGCAAAATTTTTTTAAATTTGCCACCTTTTTTAACCATAGAACTAGTATTTGCAAAATAATAAAATTTAAGCAATTTTTAGTTGAAAAATGTTAAATATTATATTATAATTATAATTATGAACGAATTTATAAACAAAACATACAGCGTTGTAACCTATGGCTGCCAAATGAATGTGCACGAAAGCGAAAAAGTTCGCGGTATTTTGCACACCCTTGGCATGCACGAAATTGATGATGAACATCAAGCGGATGTTGTTGTTTTTAACACCTGCTGTATACGCGAGGGCGCAGAGGACAGAGCATATAATAATATTATGGCGCTTGCCAAAGAAAAAAAACAAAAAGATAAAATTATTGTAGTATGTGGCTGTATGCCGCAACAAAAAAATGGCAAGTATGATTTAAGCAAATCTAAGGCGGTGGATATTGTTATTGGCACACACAACATTAATAACCTTGCCGAATATTTAATTAAATTTAAGCAGACCAACAAAAAAATATATGATATTTTAGACGCTCCAATAAAGGACATGGATGTTGCCTCCGCCATTAGGGACGACAAAATTAACGCCTATGTTAACATTATTTATGGATGCGATAAATTTTGCACCTATTGTATTGTGCCTTATGTGCGTGGCAGGGAAAAGAGCCGTGCTCCAAGCGCCATTTATAACGAAGTGTTGGACCTTGTTCAAAACCAGGGCTACAAATATATAACTTTGCTAGGGCAAAATGTTAACTCGTACGGCAAAGACTTGGAGGAAAAAATTAATTTTGCAACCCTGTTGGAAAACCTTTGCACAATCGAGGGCGACTTTAAAATCAAATTTATGACCTCGCACCCAATGGATTTTAGCCAAGACATCATTAAGGTTATGAAAAAAGAAGATAAAATTGCAAAATATTTGCATCTTCCTGTTCAATCGGGCAGCAGTAAAATTTTAAAAAGGATGAATAGGCATTACGATAGAAGGCAATATTTAAAATCTATTCGCCGCGTAAAGCATGCCATCCCGCAAATTTCACTTTCAACCGATATTATTGTTGGCTTCCCAGGGGAAACGCAAAACGACTTTAACAAAACACTTTCCTTATTAAAAAAGGTTAAATACGACCAAGTTTTTGCTTTTATGTACTCCAAGCGCGCTAACACTCCTGCCGCCATGATGGAGGACCAAATTGATGAAAAAGAAAAGAGCAAGCGTTTAAACAAACTTTTGCGCATGCAGAAAATAATTCAATTAGAACAACAAAAAAAATATATTAACAAGCACTACAATTGCCTAATAAAACAAAAAAATGGGGTGGCGGTTGGCATTACTGACGGCGGAAAAGAAATTTATATTCCTAACTACAAATTTATTAACCAAAACTATTTTGCAAACGTTAAAATTGACGGAATAAGAAACCATAAATTATCTGGGGTAATTGATGAAAAATAATTCAAAAGAAGAAAAAATATCTGAAATGATGCAACAATATTTGCAAACAAAAGAGCAATATAAAGATTGCATACTTTTTTATAGGCTGGGCGATTTTTATGAGATGTTTTTTGACGATGCAAAACTTGTTAGTAAAGAGTTGGACTTGACTTTGACCGGCAAAGATTGCGGCTTAAAAGAGCGCGCGCCAATGTGCGGAATTCCATATCACGCGTATGAATCCTATGCCCAAAAATTGATTGAGCGCGGCTATAAAATTGCCATATGCGAGCAAACGGACAAAATTGTTAACAAAATTGTTCAGCGCGAAGTCGTTAGGATTATAACGCCCGGCACAGTTATTGATAGTTCAATGCTAAACGAGGCAAGCAACTCGTACATTATGTGCATCTACTTAAACAACAAAACAGTTGCCTACGCTTATTCAGATATGACAACGGGTGAATTTAACACGGCCACCTACACGGGCGACAACTTTATTGATTATATTAACGACCAAATTATAAGGGTTGCTCCGTCCGAAATTATCTGCAATGATGAAATGTATGCAGTTGTTGATAGTTTGCCATGCAAAAAAACCTCCCACATATTGTTTAACTGCTTCCATAGTTGGAGTTTTAATTTGCAAAATGCAACAAATATGGTGTTAAAACAATATAACATACACGATATAAAGGGGTATGACTTTGATAACAAATATTGCATAATAAGCATAGGCGCGCTGTTAAACTATTTTGAAGAAACGCAAAAACGCGCTTTGCCACATTTAAAATTACCTAAAATGATTAAAGATAGCCAATACATGTATATCGACACAAACACCAGGCGTAATTTGGAAATTGAACAATCTATGCATGACGGCAAAAAAATGGGCAGCCTGTTATGGGTGTTGGACAAAACCAAAACCTTTGGCGGCTCGCGCCTAATTAAAAATTGGCTTAGGCAACCGTTGCAGGACATTGAACAAATTAACAATAGGCTAAACATGGTTGAAGCGTTGACGAATAACCCAATAATTCATGTTAATCTTTCCAACGCGCTAGACGATATTCAAGATATAGAGCGTTTAGTGGGCAAAATTTCGTACAACAATATCACACCAAAAGACTGCAAAGCATTATCTCACTCGCTTGCCAAAACGCCCGAGGTTAAACAATGCTTAATTTCTAGCGGCAACAAGCAATTGGTTGAACTTGCAAACCAAATTGTAGATACTTCTGAAATTAGCAATTTAATAGATTCCACAATTGCGGAAAATCCGCCCGCACTTTTAAAGGACGGCAATTATATTCGTAGCGGCTTCAACTCGCAGTTAGACCAATTGCGCACTTTAAAAGACGATAGCGAACAATACATATTAAACATCCAAGCGCGGGAAAGGGAAGCCACCGGCATAAAAAATTTAAAAATTGGCTACAACCGCGTTTTTGGCTATTATATTGAAATTAACAAAAGTTATGGCGATTTAGTTCCTTTTAATTATGTTAGGAAACAAACAATTTCTAATAACGAGCGTTATATAACAGAGGAATTAAAAGAATTTGAAGAAAAAGTTTTATCTAGCCATGAAGATGCGCTTGCGCTTGAAGACAAAATTTTTAAAGAATTAAAAGCCCAACTTTTAAAAAATATAGATGTTATGCAACAAGTTGCTATGGCAATTTCATGTGCGGATTGTATATATTCGCTAAGCGAAGTTGCAATATTAAACGATTATTGTAAGCCAGAAATTAAAAATAATGGGCAAATAAACATTGTTGAAGGCAGGCATCCTGTTGTTGAACAACTTTCAAAATCTAGTTTTGTCTCTAACGATTGCCTTTTAAACAACACTGAGCAACGCACCATAATTCTAACCGGACCAAACATGGCAGGCAAAAGCACATATATGCGCCAAGTTGCCTTAATAACTTTGCTTGCTCACATTGGCAGTTTTGTTCCGGCCAAAAAAGCAGAAATTTGCCTAGTTGATAGGATTTTTACCCGTATTGGCGCAAGCGATGACCTTGCCGTTGGGCAGTCCACTTTTATGGTAGAAATGATAGAAGTTTCTAACATCTTGCATAACTGCACCAACAAAAGTTTAATAATTTTAGACGAGGTTGGGCGCGGCACATCCACATTTGACGGGTTGTCAATCGCCTGGGCAGTTGTTGAATATCTTTCTAAACACTTGAACGCAAAAACGCTTTTTGCCACTCATTATCATGAACTTATGCGATTAGAGGGCATGTATGACGGGGTTAAAAATTTCTGCATTTCAATTAAAGAAATTGGGGGCAAATTGGTGTTTTTACGCAAAATTATGCGTGGCAGCGCAACCAGAAGTTATGGCATTGAAGTTGCTAGCCTGGCCGGCCTGCCAGACGAAGTTGTAACCCGTGCAAAAGAACTAATTGTTGAACTAGAAAATGAAAAAACGGGCTCTGCTTCGGTTAAAGATTGTGAAGTAATTAATATATTGCGTGAAATCAATGTAGATAATTTATCTCCACGCGTGGCGTTCGACACACTTGTGCATTTAGTAGATTTAGTAAAAAAATAAGGATTATATGTCAATAAATATTTTAGATAGCGTAATAATTAACCGAATTTCTGCAGGCGAAGTTGTAGAAAGCCCTTTTTCTATTGTTAAAGAACTTATAGACAACTCGCTAGACGCCGGTGCAACCAAAATTAGTGTGGAAATAAAAAATGGCGGCATAGACTACATTTCTGTTTTAGATAACGGCAAGGGCATAGAGCAGGACGATTTAGTTAAGGCCTTTTTGCCACACGCAACCAGCAAAATTAAAACCGTTGCCGACCTAGACGCTATTTACACACTTGGTTTTAGAGGGGAGGCCTTGGCAAGCATATCTAATGTAAGCCATTGCAAAGTTATAAGCAAAATTAGCGCTAGCGACTGCGCCTACACTTTAAATGTGGACGGGGGCGAGTTTTCCGAAATTAGCCCAACCGCAAGCGAAAACGGCACACAAATAATTGTGGAGGATTTATTTTACAACACCCCGGTTAGGCGTAAGTTTTTAAAAAAGCCTAAACAGGAAGAAAATCAAATAACAAACATAATTGCTAGATACATTTTGGCGCACCCAAACATTCAATTTAAATATATTGCCAACGGCAATTTGATTTATCAAACGCGCGGGAACAGTTTGTTAGACGCAATATTTTGTGTGTATGGCGTGGAAACTACACAAAATATATTACCAATTAATAAATCTGAAAATGGCATAACAATCAGCGGCTATGTATCTAAAATCGGCTACTCTAAGCCAAACACAAGTTATCAAACGCTAATTGTGAACAATAGGTTTGTAGAGGATGAAACTGTTTCCAAGGCAGTTTATATGGCTTATGAAGAATATTTAATGACAAGGCAATTTCCATTTTTTGTGTTAAATATTTCCATGCCTAACATTGATGTTGATGTAAATGTTCATCCTAACAAAATGAATATCAAATTTGCAAACCCAAATTTAATTTATAATTTGGTTTATTCTGCTGTAAGGGCGGCAATTTTAAATATTCCAACCCCAAATATAGAAAAAGAGCAACCTATAAAAAACAGCCTAATTGACGTCGATGTAAACTCGTTAAAAGAAATTGAAATTGATGTAAACAAAGATAGTTTACCAACGCTTAACACCACTTTTACCTTAAAACAAAACAGTTTTACGCCTTTAACAATTTTTGATTTACATAAGGGCGACCAACAGCCACAAGAAAGCGAAAACAACACAAACAAAGTTGAAACCTTAAATGAAGTTAAAACTAATGAAGAAAACGATTATGTAAGCGTTAAAAATTTATCTGACTACAAAATTATTGGCGAACTTTTTAACGAATTTATTGTGCTTGAAAAGGGCGATAATATGATTTTGCTTGATTTTCATGCCGGTCATGAGCGTTTAAATTACGATAAACTTTCCAAATTAGTAGAAGACAGGCAAGTTAGCCAGCGGGATTTATTAGTGCCTTATGTGCAAGAATTAAGCGTTAAAGAGGTTGAATATATTTTAAGTTTGGCAAGCGAACTTAGCCTGCTCGGGTTTGAAATAAATTCTTTTGGAGATAACAAAATTATAATAAGTTCAATCCCGGTGCAGTTAAAAGACATTAATTTAAAAACCTTTGTGGACGATTTAATTCACGATATGAAAAACCCACACCCAAAATTAAACTACGATTTAGTCCATTTCCTTATGCAAAAAGCATGTAAATCCAGCGTGAAATCTGGGCAAAAACTAAATGAAATGGAAATTAAGGAACTGCTTAAAAATTTAGACGAAAAAAAGCCGGTTTTGCTTTGCCCGCACGGTCGACCAATTTACACAACAATTTCTCGGACGCAGATTGAAAAATGGTTTAAAAGAATAGTATGAAAATTGTAATAATAACCGGTTTAACGGGGAGCGGGAAAAGCGGTTTAGCGCTAAAATTAGCCAAGGAATTTAATGGCGAAATTATTTCGGCGGACAGCGTGCAAGTTTATCGAGGGCTTGATATTGGCAGCGCTAAGGAAAGCGAGCAAACTTTAAGCCTCATACCGCATCACCTTATAAATATTAAAGATTTTCAAGATAGTTACAATGTTAGTAACTTTATTTTTGATTGCAAAAACGCCATAGATTTAATTACAAAAAAGGGCAAACTTCCCATTGTTGTGGGAGGAACGGGCATGTATATTAAGGCATTGATGGAGGGGTACGATTTAGGTAATTGTGCAAACTTGCAGTTTAGAGAAAAGTATGCATTACTAGCGCAAGAAAAGGGCAACAATTTTGTTTGGGAACAGTTAAATAAAATTAATCCTAACAAGGCACAAACTGTTCATCCAAACAACATAAAAAGAGTTATAAGGTATTTGGAAAGCGAACTAAATTCGGCCACCCCTAGCAAAAAGGAAAGCATTTTATCTGGTTTTGACATCATTACGGTAGGGCTAATTGAAGATAGGCAAACCATTTACAATAAAATTGACAATCGGGTAGATGAAATGCTTAAATCTGGGCTAAAAAAAGAGGTTGAAGGGCTAATTAAGGCAGGCGCAAACCGAAACACTCAGGCATTAAATTCTATTGGATATAAGGAGTGGTTTGACTATTTTGACGGCCTAACCGATTATGAAACCACAGTAAATTTAATAAAACAACACACAAGAAACTATTGCAAAAGGCAGTTGACGTTTTTAAAAACCATACCAAATTTAAAACTTATGACTTACAATGAAGCGGAAAACTATATACGAGGTGAATTAAATGATAAAAATTAATCAAGAAATACTAAATTTAATTAACGATTGCCAAAACGATTGTAAAAAAGAGTTTGACAATATTGCCAACATAGAATTTTACAATCAACAAAAGGTGTTAAATGCCTTTATCGATAGCCATGTGCAGGCGCGCCATTTTATAGGCAGCAGTGGCTATGGTCATAACGACATCGGCAAGGAAAAGATTTGCGAAGTATATTCCAAAATTTTTAACACAGAAGCAAGTTTTGTTAGCCCGCTCATTAGTTGCGGAACAGAGGCTATAAGCCAAACACTGCTGGGGTTGTTGCGCCCAAACGATTGCATGCTTACAATCTCGGGCAGCCCGTACGACACATTGAAACGAGTAATTTATGGAGTAGAAGGCGAGGATGTTGGCTCGCTAAAAGATTACGGCATAAATTACCATGAAGTTGATTTAATTAACAACGATTTTGATTTGCCTAACATTATTTCCGCCATAAAAAGATACAACCCAAAACTAATTTATGTTCAACGTTCGCGCGGGTATTCGGGCAGAAATGCGCTAAATATCAAACAAATGGAAACAGCCTTTGCTGAAATTAAAAAGCATACAAACGCGTACATCGTGGTGGACAATTGCTATGGCGAATTTACCGAAATTAAAGAGCCAACCGATGTTGGCGCCGATGTTGTTATTGGCTCGCTACTTAAAAATATTGGCGGGGGCATTGCGCCTACAGGCGGTTATATTTCAGGCAAAGCCAAGTTAATTGAGCAAATTTCATATAAAATTACCAGCCCGGCAGTTGGGGCAGGGCAAGGCTCGTACGAACCAGGGTATAAGTTGCTTTTTATGGGTCTGTTCCAAGCCAACCATATTGTGGCGGAGGCAAAAAAGATGGCAATTTTAACCAGCCGCGTTATGCAAAAACTTGGCTATGAAACCGTGCCAAAACTAGGGGACAGTATAAGCGACATTGTGTGCTGCATAAAATTTAACGATAAACAAAAACTTATAAACTTTACCCGCGCCATACAAACCGCCAGCGCCGTTGATAGCGACTCGGTTTTGGAGGCGGGCGAAATGGATGGCTACGAGGATTTAATTATTATGGCAAGTGGCAGTTTTAACCAGGGCAGCAGCATAGAACTTAGTTGCGATGGCCCAATGCGTACGCCATATTCGGCCTACCTTCAAGGCTCACTAAATTTAAGCCACGGCAAATTGGCACTTATGCATGCCATTGACCAGGCTCATTTATTTAACCAAAAATAATAAAAATTTTTAACTTTTCCATTTTGTCAAAATTTTTACGCAAAGATACATCTTACAAAAATTTAACATAAAAGCCCGGTTTATGCCGAGCCTTTTTTATGTGTTGGGGTAGGGAATTTGTAAATTAAGCCAAATCCGCCAGGCCGCCTATTCATCCCATTTCTTTTTTTGACCTAGCCAATCCCTTAGACCCCAACTTTGACCCAATGAATTTTGCTAGGGTAGGATTATAAACCCAGCCAACCCATGCCCAATTTAACCCACAGACCTATGTGGATATCCACAGGGTAGGCCGCATTCCCGAACACATATCTTTGCGCAAAAGTCTAGTTTTGCGCAAAGATAAAGCAAAATACGGCAAAAATTGTGTGGAAAACCGAGTTTTTGTCCACATTAATAACTATAAACCCTTTAATTAGCATCAAATTTATAATCATTTCAATTTGGCTTGTGGACAAATTTTAACGGTCTATTAAATATGTTTGTAAGGTAAGATTTTTAAAACCTAGTTGATAGTTTCCCTTATTAAAATTTTAAAAATTGCTCTCACAGCGGATTTGTCTGTCCGTTTTTAATTAAAGTCAATCATTTAATTTTAGTTACATTTTGAACTTAAAATATAATATTTATATAGGTATCAATTAATTTGTTGAAATTTAGATTAAATGCAATAAAAATATCAAAAACAACATCTTTGCGTAAAAAACCTATTTTAGAATATAAAAAAATCCAACTGTAAATTTAGTTGGATTTTTAAGTTTAATTTAGTTAAGCAATAATTAAAATTAATCAATATCATTGTTGTATGTATCGGAATTATTTACATCTCTGGTATTTTCCTCTACCCTATTTATTAACTTTTTAGAATTGTTAATTTCATTATTGATTTTAGCTAAATCGGCTTGCAATTTTGCTTGTTCTTGTTTAATTTCTTTAAGGCTAGTTAAAGGCGTATTTTTGTATTCTTTAACCATTTGTTTAATTTCTTCTAATTTGCCAGATTTTTTAAGTTCACTATATTCTTGCTTGGTTATGTCACATAATTCGGGTCTTAAATTAAGTTTAATATTTATTTCATTTATTATAATATTTATTATGCCGCACTCAACACCTGACAATAATGCCGAAATTAAGCCTAACAATGAAAAACCTGCCTTAAATAATGGTATAGAACAAATTAAACAACACAGACCAGCACAAAATGAAATTTCCATAATTCTGTGACGTTTATATTTGACTAAATCCTCAAGGCTTTCAATGTTATCTTCATTAATATCGTCTATTGTTAGGTTTGATAATTCGGTATAAGTCATACAACCCTCCAAATGTGCTTTTATTTTATCAACAAATATCTAAATTGTCAATACCTATTATTTATTACGCCATCACATCTATCTTTGCGTAAAAAACAAAAAAAGCCAGCCCAAAAAGGCCGACTTTTCAAATTATTTTTTAGGTTTAATAACCTTTGTTCCGCCCATATATGGCCACAAAACTTTTGGTATTGTAACGCTGCCATCGGCTTGCAAATGGTTTTCTACAAAAGCAATAAGCATCCTTGGTGGTGCAACCACTGTGTTGTTTAAAGTGTGCGCAAATTGATTGTTTTTGCCGTTTTTGTATCTTATACCTAAGCGCCTAGATTGTGCGTCTGTCAAGTTCGAACACGAGCCAACTTCAAAATATTTCTTTTGCCTTGGGCTCCAGGCCTCTACATCCAGGCTTTTATATTTAAGGTCGGCCAAATCGCCCGAGCAGCAAATCAAGGTGCGGACAGGTATTTCCATAGAAACAAACAATTCAACCGTGTAGTTCCACATTTTGTTGTACCACTCTTCGCTATCTTCTGGCTTGCAAATGACAATCATTTCCTGTTTTTCAAACTGATGGATGCGGTAAATGCCCCTTTCTTCCAGGCCGTGAGAGCCCTTTTCCTTCCTAAAACATGGGCTATAAGAGGTCAGGCATAATGGCAATTTTTCTTCGGGAATAATTGTATCCATATATCTGCCAATCATAGAATGCTCGCTTGTGCCTATCAAATAAAGGTCTTCCCCTTCGATTTTATACATCATATTTTCCATTTCTTCAAAGCTCATAACGCCATCGACAACGGCGCCGTGAATCATAAATGGCGGGATGCAATAGGTAAAGCCCTGATCTATCATAAAATCCCTTGCATAGCTCAAAATTGCGCTTTGCAGCCTAGCCACATCACCACAAAGATAATAAAAGCCTTGACCGGTAGTCTTTCTTGCCGCGTTAAAATCAGCACCATCAAGATTTTTAAAATTT
>CANPWT010000004.1 GCA_947584775.1 uncultured Clostridia bacterium
AAAACAGCATTTCCACCCTGAGTTTAGAGGTTAGTGAAAAAAATATTCCAGCATATTTACTTTACAAAAATTTAGGCTTTTTAGTTAGGCGGGAGCGCAAAAAATATTATCAAAACGGCTCAACCGCACTAGAAATGTATAAAACTATAAACTAATTTATTTGTAATCGTCCGGCAAATCGTTCAGCAGTAAAAGTGTATCATTGCAATTAAGCAGATTAAAATAGGTTTTACTTTGTTCTAAATCTTTAACAAATAAAACCTTTTTTTTGTAACCTGCGCAATTTAGTCCGTCAAAAATTGCCTGTCTGTTAGTGTTGCCAACAATAATAACATAATCGCAAATATTAAGCATTTTACCCAACTTAAAATTGATGTGATATTGCATTTTTCCGCCCTCAATTATGCCCGGGGTAACCACCATTTTTTTGCCATCAAAATTTTTTAAAACTTCAATCGCCTCGCGGGCGCTACTTTGCGAACAATTATAACTATCATCCAAAATGTTTATGTGGCTTTTTATCAGTTCAAGGCGGTGCGGGGTAAAGGGTAAATTTTTAACCGCATCAATCAATTTTTGTTCGTCTACGCCAAGCGTTAGCGCCAAACTTGCTGCAAGCAAAATGTTAGTTATGTTGTGCCTGCCCAAAAGGTGGGTGGCTAGTTTAATTTTTTTGCTGCCAAAACTCATTTCAAAATTTGTTAAATATGTATTTGGGTCAAAATTAAAGTTACAATTTTGCTTAACACCCAACTTGCAACAGTCCTTTTCAATAAACATACGTAAACAAAATATATTGTCTAAATTATACACGCAAAGTTTGTTTTTTAAATGTAGCGAAAGTTCCCGCTTGGCCAAATAAACACATTCTATATTTTTAAAAGTTTGCATATGTTGTGCACTTACATTTGTAATAATGCCATAATCCGCACCAAACATTTTGCATAGTTTTTTTATGTCGTATCTGTGGCGTGCGCCATACTCTAAAATCAAAAATTGCGTTTCTGCTTTTAGGCTGTTATTAATGAACATAGAAATGCCTAGCGGGGTGTTGTAACTAGACGGCGTGCATTGAACATTAAATGTGGACGATAAAATTTTATGCAGTATATTTTTAACGCTTGTTTTGCCGTTGCTGCCCGTTATGGCGATAATTTTTGGCTTGTATAATTTTAACTTTTTTTGTGCTTTTAAAATATAAATTTTGTTTTTAATTTTATCATAAATATTTAAAAAATTTGCAACCACGGGAGAGATAAACAATACAAAAAAATTTAAACTAGCCCCAACTGGGCAAAGCGAGGGAATAATTAAAATTAACACACTTAAAAAAATAATTCTTTTTGTTTTCCCTGTTAATTTTAGCGGCGTTTTTTTACTGTTAATCAGACCTAAAAAAACACAAAAATTTATAACAATTTCAAAACAAGCAAAAATCAAAATTATCAAAAAATTTTTTAAAATTGTTAAAAAAATAGCAAAAAATAGCGTAAAAATCATAAAAAAACAATAAATTTTAGAAAAAAATTTAAAATATCTAAAAAAATTGTAATCTTTTAATTGATAAATATGAACAAATTTTTTAATGTTAAAACAACACATTAAAAATGATAAAATATTTAAAATATTAATTGCAATAATCATAAATTTAAAAATTGATTAACGTGGTTTAAAAATAATGCTTCCTTTTTTATATATGCAAAATGGTCGCTATCTGTTTTAATTAATTTTGCATTATTTTTGCGCTTTATAATTTTGGCAAATTTAATTGGTGTCTCCTTATCTTTTGTTCCCCAAAAAAGCAACATCGGGCAATCAAATTTTATAAATTTTATTGTGTTAAAATTAACCATGTTTTTAAAAGTGATTTTGTTTGTTGCAGTCAAATTTTTATAATCGCTACTCGCAACCAAATTATACAAATATTTAAATTTTTCATTTTTTAATAAAATAGCGTTGTTCCTGTTTTCAATCAGCCTATATTTGCAATTCGTTTTAATGCCAGCCCCTCCTGTAACAACAATTTTTTTTATCTTTACAAATTTTTTTAACAGCGGTGCTAGCCTAAAACCAAAACTGTGGCACACAATAATAACTTCATCAATACTATAAACCTTTAAAATGCTTTCAATAATATTTATGTAATCGTCCATGTCCCAACTATTTATTGTGGGCGTGATGGTGGGCAGGGTAATGGTTAAAATGTTAAATTTGGCTTGCAACAAATTTATAAGTTTGTAAAAGGAATTTTTGTCCCCTCCCCAGCCATGCAAAAATAAAATTGTGTCCGACCCTTTGCCTGATTTATTAAAGGTATAATCTATAATTTCACTTTTATAAATAAAGTTCATAATTTCTTTTATGTAAATATAAAAATTTTGTTAAATCCGCTTTCACAATAAACTAAGTTTAGGCATAAAAATCAATATGAAAAATTTATGTGTAGTTTTTGGTGGCGCTAGCCCAGAGCATGATATCTCAATAATAACCGGCATGCAACTAGCAAAAAATTTGGCTAGCAAATATAGTGTAACAAAAATATATTTGGGGCTAGATAACAAGTTTTATTTGGCAGACAAAGTTGATAATTTGTCCGCCTTTGCTAATAAGGAAAAATTAAATTTAAAGCCGGTAATTTTTTATAATGGCGCAATGTTCAAACTTGGCTTTGGCTTAAAAAAAATAATGGATGTGGATTGCATAATAAATTGTTGCCACGGCGGCGTGGGTGAAAATGGCGACCTATCCGCCTATTTTAACTTAAACAACATCAAAACAACTTCAGCAGGTGCCCTTGCTAGCCACATTGCTATGGATAAACAGTTGGCAAAACTAGTGGTGGGCGATATTGTGCCAACCGTGCCTGGGGTGCTTGTTAGTAAATTCAATATAAATAACTGCGCCAAACAAATAAAAAAACTTGGTAACAGTTTAATTGTAAAGCCAAATTCGCTTGGTTCAAGCATCGGGGTAAAGGCGTGCAACAATTCAAATTATCTAGACCAAATACAAGCAATTTTTGTTATGAACGATGAAGCATTAGTTGAAAAGCGCATTGAAAACCTAACCGAATATAATCAAGCTTGCTACATAGATAATGGCAAATTAATTTTAAGTGCAATTGAAAACCCAATAAGTAAAAACGACTTTTTAACCTTTAACGATAAATATTTAAACAACGCCAAACAAAAGGGCGGAGACAGAATAATCCCTGCTAAAATTGACACCGAATTAAAAAACAAAATTTGTGCCTACACAAAAGCCATTTACACCAAACTAAACCTAAATGGCGTGGTTAGAATAGATTACATTTTTGATAACTCTACCCAAACCCTATATTTCAACGAAGTTAACACAATCCCAGGCAGCATGGCGTTTTACTTATACGAGCCGGTTGGTATAGATTACATAACCTTAATAGAAAAACAAATACAAAATGCGCAAGAAATAAAAAAATATTCGTATTTTAAAACCGATGTGCTAAACAAAAAAATATAAATAGGCGGTGGCCTATTTTTTTAAATTAAAAAATAAAAATGGCTTAAAAAAAATTTGCCTAAATTAAATAAATTTGGTATAATTAGCGCGTAAAATGAAAGATTAAAAGAGAAAAGGGGACTAAAAATGGCTAGTTATGATAGTAAAGATTTAATTGTTTTAGAAGGCCTTGATGCAGTGCGTATGCGCCCAGGCATGTACATTGGCACAACGGGCATTAAAGGCTTGCACCACCTTTTGTGGGAAATTATAGATAACGCAATAGACGAGGTTGCCAACGGCTACGGCAATAAGGTGGAAGTAACCCTGTGTAAGGACGGCAGCGCCAGTGTTATGGACAATGGCCGTGGCATCCCGGTAAGCCCACACCCAAAACTTAAAGTTAGCGGGGTGGAAGTTGTTTTCACCCAATTGCACGCAGGCGGCAAGTTTGGCGATAACAATTATAAATATTCGGGCGGTTTGCACGGCGTTGGCGCGTCAGTTACAAACGCGCTTAGTAGATATCTTGAAGTTAATGTTTTTAAAGATGGCAAAAAATATTACGCCAGGTTCGAAAGTATAGAGAAAAATGGCAAAATCCACAGCGGTGTGCCGGTGGAAAAATTGCGTGAGGTTGGCAACACAACCCTAAAAGGCACATATGTAAAATTTTTGCCAGATGACCGAGTGTTTAAGGACACTCGCTTTGATTACGACACTGTTTTAGAAAGGCTTAAAGAGACGGCATTTTTAAATAAAGGCATACATATTGAATTGGTTGACGAACGCACCAATAAGCGCGAAACTTTGTGTTACGAGGGCGGCATTAGGGACTATGTAACCAATCTTACTATGGACAAAAAGCCATTGTTTGTGCCACCAATTTATATAGAAAATGAAATTGAAGATACATTTGTATCTTTGTCTTTGCAGTATGTAGATACTTACACCGAAAGCATTTTTAGTTATGTAAACAACATCCCAACCCCAGAGGGCGGCACACACGAGGTTGGCTTTAAAATGGCGCTAACAAAAGTGCTTAACGATTTTGCCAAAAAGCACAATTTAATTAAAGATAAAGATGTTGCCTTTATTGGCGATGATTTTAGGGAAGGGCTAGTTGCAGTGCTTTCAATTAAAATGAAAAATGTTCAGTTTGAAGGCCAAACCAAAACCAAACTTGGCAATGTGGAAGCGCGCGCCCGAGTGGAAAGCGTTTGTAGCCAAGGCTTAACCGAATTTTTTAACAGTAAGAAGAATGAGAACATTGGCAATATCATTATAGAAAAGGCAAAAGGGGCAGCGCGCGTGCGTGCAGCCGCAAAACGCGCCAAAGATTTAACCAGAGCCAAAAACTCTATTGTCGAGGGTGGCATGCTCATTGGCAAACTTGCAAGTTGCACCAGCCGTAACCCAGAAATTAACGAAGTGTTCATCGTTGAAGGGGACAGTGCGGGTGGCACGGCAAAACAGGGCAGAGATAGATATTTCCAAGCCATTTTACCTTTGCGTGGCAAGCCATTAAATAGCGAAAAGAAACGCATAGACCAAGTTCTTGCTAACGAGGAAATCCGCACGATTATAGGCGCAATTGGCACAGGCATTGGCGAAGATTTTAAGTTGGAAAATTTAAAATACAACAAAATTATAATTTTAAGCGATGCCGACCAAGACGGTATGCACATCAGATGCATATTACTAACTTTCTTTTTTAGATATATGCGCCCGCTTATTACCAACGGCAACATATATGTTGGCATGCCTCCGCTATACAAAGTTTCCAACAAAGATAAAGAGGTGTATTGCTACACAGATGAAGAGTTAGAAAACGCTAAAAAAACCTTAAAAAATTACACTGTTCAGCGTTATAAAGGCCTTGGCGAAATGAGTGCCGAACAATTGTGGACAACCACCATGGACCCATCCAAGCGCAGCATGATAAGGGTAACACTTGAAGATGCTGTTATGGCAGATAAAGAAATAACCATGTGGATGGGGGATGAAGTGGGCCCAAGAAAAGATTACATAAACAAATACGCCAACTTTAATAAATTAGACAATTTTAACAAGGACGGTGAAGACGATGAAAGGTAAAAAAATAGAAATAATTCAAACGGGCAACTTGTTTGAAAAAACAGTGGAAGAAATAATGTCCATATCCATGCTTCCATACAGCGAATATGTAATTATGGATAGGGCATTGCCTCGTGTTGAAGATGGCTTAAAGCCCGTTCAGCGCAGAATTTTGTTCGATATGTTGGAACTAGGTGTTACGCCAGATAAACCTTTTAAAAAATCCGCCCGTATTGTGGGGGACACTTTGGGTAAATTCCACCCACATGGCGATAGTTCAGTTTATGGCGCAATGGTCAGGATGGCGCAAGATTTTGTTATGGGGGAAAGGTTAATTGAAGGCCAGGGCAACTTTGGCTCAATCGATGGCGACCCACCTGCTGCAATGCGTTACACCGAGGTGCGCCTATCTCCGCTGGCGCTAGAACTTATGAAGGACTTGGATAAGGACACCGTTACATACAGTTTCAACTTTGATGATACCTTAAAAGAGCCCGACTATATGACCGGACGCTTTCCAAACCTATTTGTAAATGGTGCATCTGGCATAGCGGTTGGCCTTGCAACCAACATTCCAACCCACAATTTAGGCGAGATGATAGACGGCTGCATTGCATATATCGACAACCCAAAAATTAGTTTAACTGAGATGTTGCAAATAATTAAAGGGCCAGATTTCCCAACAGGGGGCATGATTTGCGCCTCTAACGATATGGTGGAGGCATACACCACCGGCCGTGGCAAGGTTGCAATGCGCGCTATTTTCCACACAGAAGACGATAAAAACGGCAAAACCAACATTGTTATAACCGAATTGCCTTATCAGGTTAATAAGGCAGAGTTTTTAAAATCGGTTGGCGAGTTAAAGGAAAAATTAAAGGACGAACTTGTCGATATTTCCGCAATTCAAGACGAAAGCGATAAAACCGGCATGCGCGCAGTAATTCAGTTAAAAAAGGATGCTGACATTGACAATATTATTGCCTTGCTTTTAAAACACACCGATATGCAACTAAACTTTAACTACAACGTGGTTGCCATAGCGGACGGAAGCCCAAAACAATTAGGCTTGTTGGACTATTTGTCTTACTATATTAAATTCCAACTAGATATAATTGTAAGGCGCACAAAATTTGACTTGGAAAAAGCCAAGGCACGCGCACATATTGTGGAGGGCTTGTGCGTAGCAATACAAAATATTGATGAAGTTGTGCGCATAATTAAAACATCAAAATCCACAATGGACGCCAAAACCAGGCTTATGGAACGCTTTAATTTAACCGATGTTCAAACTCAGGCTATTTTAGATATGCGTTTAAGTAGGCTTACAAACTTAGAAACAGAAAAACTGCAACAAGAGTTAAAAGAGTTGCACAAACTTATATTAGAACTTAACGCAATTTTAGCCAGCAAGTCTAAACAATATGGCGTAATTAAAAAGGAATTAACAGAAATTAAAAAGAACTATGCAACGCCTCGCAAAACAAAAATTGTTTCAAACTTTGATAGTTACGATGTAACCCCAATAGAAAAATTGTTAGATAGCGAGTGCGCAGTGGCAGTAAGCCAGGACGGATTAAAATTAAAAACCTTAGATATAAAACAAATTCAATCCGCCAGCCCAAATTATAAATATGAAAATATAAACGCCCTGCATAAAACCATTGTTCACACCAGTATGAATAGTTATGTTTGCGCCTTCACCAACTTTGGCAACTATTTCCGCTTGCAAGTGCGGGATATTCCAAGCGCAAAATTCACTTCAAAAGGCACAAATTTAACCGAGTTAACTCAGGCCGAAACCAAGGAAAAAATTGTGGCTCTGTTTGACGAAAACGAACTAAAAGAGTGTCAAGAAATTATGTTCTTTACCTCGGACGGCTACATTAAAAAGGCAGAAACAAGCGAATATGTTGGCTTAAAATCGGGCTCGGCAGCATTAAAACTTAAAGATTTTGACCGTGTTGTTAAGGTTGAAATTAACGATAACACTGCTTCCATTTTAATGGTGGCGGATGATGGCATGGCTGTCAATATGGAGTATAAGTCAGTGCCAACCACAAAACGCAACAGCGGCGGGGTAATAGGTATGAGCCTAAACGAAAAAGCCAAGGTTATTTTTGCCACTCAGGTTAACACCTTAGATAGAGTATTAGTTGTAACTAACACCGGCACTGCCAAAAAGTTTAGCATTAACGAATTGCCAATTGGCGCACGCAACAGAAAGGGATTAAAAATTGTAACGGGCAAGGAGCAAGTTTTTGCAATAATTTCGCCAATTGTTACGGGTGAAGTGGTGCTGCAAGATAAAGAAAATAAAATTTACACAATCGATGTTAACGACATTTCAATAGAAACTAGAACATCTGCTTGCAAACCACTTGTTAAAAAATCTAAATTAACGCTAAAAGAGGTTGGCTTGTATCTAAATTAATTTAGCCTTAATTTTTCAAATTTGACAACTTTTGCCAATTTTCTTCATATTTTACAATATGGAAGCGTCTTTCCAAGAACTAAAACGCAAGCAAGTTATCAACACAGTGGACGGCAAATGTTTAGGGCATATTACCGATATTATTTTTGATGTGGTAACCGCGTGCGCGCTTGGTTTTGTTGTGCCTCAGCCAAACCAAGGTTTTTGGGCTATGTTTAAGGGTAATAAAGACTTATTTATTCCCTTTAATTGCGTTTGTAAAATTGGCGTAGATGTAATTTTGGTGGAACTTTATGTTGACGAACCACCTCCACCACCTCCTCCCAAAGGAGGCAAGGGCGGGCCAAAACCCAATGTTATAACACTAAACAATAAACAGATGTAAAAGTGCAGTTTTATCTGCATTTTTTCATTATAAAAATTGTAAACAGGGCAAAAATAAATTTATCAAATTTTGCAATTTTATTAAAATATAGGCAAAATCGTTTGTAAAAATTGTCGATTTATGCAATAATTGTTACATAGGAGTAATTATGAAGTGTATTTTTTGTGGTAACCCAAACAGTAAGGTGGTAGATAGCCGCTATCTTAAAGATACAAGCATCCGCCGTAGGAGGGAGTGTTTAAATTGTGGCAAAAGGTTTACAACTTACGAGTCGGTTGAAAACAACCCTATGATTGTAACCAACTCAGATAATATTCGTGAGCCTTTTAAGTTGGAAAAACTTACCGAAAGCATCCGTTACGCCACTTATTGTGAAGATATTTCCAAATCAGTGGAAGAAATTGTTGCCGAAATCGAAAACAGGCTTTTTGCTTTGCAAAGGCAGGAAATTGCTACAAGCGACATTGTAACCATTGCATTGGATGTTTTAATGGAAGTTAATTCAATGTCCTGCTTGGTTTACTACACACAACACACCGATTGTGATAATTTTGACGCCGTGCGCAGGTTTTTAAATCGAGGTTAAAATGAAAGAGAAAAATTTACAAGCGCAAATAAATTATCAAACAGAAAAAAATGTGTCTGATAAACCAACAAAAAATCAACCTAGGCCATCCCGCACAAAAATGTTTTTATCACAGCCTAAAAATAAAGGTAAATTAGAGAGGGAAACCGCCAAACCAACCCACCCATTAAGGGAATTGTAATGAAGTTAAAACCAACAAAAATTGTTTCAATTATAACAATAATTTTAAGCCTTGTTTGTTTTTTAGCGCTTGCAATTTTAGTGATAAACAAACATAGTTTTTTTATAGACAAATTTAATTATTTTGTTGCCGAGCATAGGAACAACTTTTTTTCAGTATTTTTTAAAATTATAACCGTGCTTGGCTCGGTTTACGCACTTGGCTTTATTTCGTTAATGCTGTTGGCAATATGTAAAAATAGGCGGCTTGGCATATTTACAATTTTAAACTTAATTGCGTTGGCCTTACTTGTTGTTATAATTAAATACATTGTAAGGCGAGCAAGGCCAAATTTAATGCTTGTTAGCGAAACGGGGTATAGTTTCCCATCCGCCCATGCAATGCTTATGATGGCGGTGTTTGTGCCGCTAACATATTTTGCGTTAAAATATATTAAAAATAAACCATTAAAAATATATTTGGTTGTGCAAAATGTTTTGCTAATACTTTTAATTAGTTTTTCCCGCATATATTTGGGCGTTCACTTTGTGTCCGATATTTTAGCCGGCCTGTTTTGCGGATTGGGCGTAAGCATGTTAAATATACTTTTATTTAACAAATTTATTGGGTTTAACAAAAAAAGTTAAATCCATTTTTTTTGCTTAATTTGTTGCCAAAAAGCATAAATTATGCTAATCTAAGTGCAAGGAGAATTATGATTACTGTAAACAATGTGGCTGTTCAATTTGGTAGCCGTAAACTTTTTGATGAGGTAAATCTTAAATTTACAAAGGGCAACTGTTATGGCGTAATAGGCGCAAACGGCGCGGGTAAATCCACTTTTATGAAGGTGCTATCTGGCGAGTTAGAGCCAAACAAAGGCGAGGTTATAATCCCTAATAAAGAAAGGCTTTCGGTTTTAGAACAAAATCAGGAAAAGTATAACAATTTCACCGTTCTACGCACTGTTTTAATGGGGCATAAGCGCCTTGTTGAAATTATGGACGAAAAGGAAAAATACTATCAAAAAACCGATTTCACTGAGGAAGATGGCGTCAAACTTGGCGAATTAGAGGCCGAGTTTATGGAACTAAACGGCTGGGATGCGGAAAGTGAAGCGCAAAACCTGTTAAATTCACTAGAAATTCCGTCCGCTTTGCATAACGAACTTATGGCAAATGTAGATAGCAAAATAAAAGTTAAAGTTTTGCTTGCGCAAGCCTTGTTTTCTAACCCCGACAACCTAATTTTGGACGAGCCTACTAACAACCTAGATGTAAAAACAATCCGCTGGTTAGAGGATTTTATTTTAAATTTTGAAAACACAATAATAATAGTTAGCCACAACAGGCACTTTTTAAATAAAGTTTGCACCCATATTTGCGATATAGACTATGGCAAAATCAATTTATACCTTGGCAATTACGATTTTTGGTACGAAACTAGCCAACTAGCCCTAAAACAGCAAAAGGAACAAAACAAAAAAGCCGAACAACGCGCAAAGGAACTGCAAGATTTTATTGCAAGGTTTTCTGCCAATGCATCAAAATCTAAACAGGCAACTAGCAGGAAAAAGGAGTTAGAGCGCCTTACAATAGAAGATATTAAGCCGTCCAGCCGCAAATATCCATATATAGATTTTAAATTTGACCAGAGAATCGGCAACGACATACTTTTTGTAAAAAACCTAACAAAAAAAGGCGTGTTTGAAAATGTGTCTTTCACCGTCCGTCCAGACAATAAAATTGCCATCATGAGCGATAATAGCACAGTTGTCACAACTTTATTTAACATCCTCGCTGGGGTGGACACTAATTATTCGGGCGAAGTGAAATGGGGCAAAACCATAACACAAACATATTTACCACAAAACAATAACAGTTATTTTGAAAATTCCGAGTTATCGCTAGTGGAATGGATTGGCCAGTTCACCAAGGAAACGGACGCAACATTTTTGCGCAGTTGGCTTGGCAGGATGCTTTTCAGCGGCGAGGAAGCAGATAAAAAAGCCAAAGTTTTGTCCGGTGGGGAAAGGGTTAGATGTATGTTTGCCAAAATGATGTTGCAAGCGGGCAACTTTTTGCTGCTAGACGAGCCTACAAACCACCTGGATTTGGAAAGTATAACCGCGCTAAATAAGGGCATGGAGCGCTTTGAAGGCTGCATGATTTTCTCCACCCACGATGAGGAAATTATTTCAACCGTAGCAAACCGAATAATCCGCATAAACAACACCCTTGAATACGATAAAGAAATAGATTACGAAACTTATGTGGAAACACAAATGAAAAAATAAGTTTAATTTTTGGTATTTATAAATTATTTTTAAAATTTAATCCATACTAAAAATGTAGTCAAAATTGATTAATAAACATTTTTTAGGAGGTATAAATGTCCAAAACAAAAAAATCTTTTATAATTTTACCACTAGTTATTGCAGTTATTATTACATCATTTATCTTGTCCGCCTGCGGAGATAAAAAGGCAAAATTTAACATTGATTCCGACATAAAAACCAACTCAAACGCAATAATTTCCGCCCTTACCGACAAGGCCTACAACAAACTTGTCGCCGCGGATGAAGCGCACATTTTAACTTTTGCCGAACTTAAACAAGAACTCAGCAACCCAGAAGGCTTAACAAATTATTATGTTGAAATTGGCTCGGTAGAAAATATTAATAAAATCAATTCAATTTCGCTTGGCGGCGCAACATTTAACCAAGGGGCAGATTTTATGTTCTCTATTGGCAACAACAATTTTGTTAAAGATAAAGCCTTTGTTGTTGAAGATAACAAATTAAGCGTTGCCGCGCCAATTATTGCCTTTGAAATTGTTAACACAAACAAAATTTCTATAAACGGCACAGAGTATGATTTTGCAATAAGCAACAAACCAGAGGAATTGCAAATTAATCAAACTCCAACCTTTTTGGCGGGCACAAATAAAAAAGAGGACAACACAATCAGCGCAGTAGAAAACGCAACCAACCAATTTGATGTAACAATAAAAGATGCAACCGAAATGTTAAAATTTATGCCCAAAAATGCTGATGTAAATTCATCAACCGTGTATTTAAGGAAGTTTACCAACGCCCAAGGCAACATTAGTTACGGCCTAACAAAAGCAGAAGGGGACGGCGCATACGGCAGTTACGTTGTTGGCTATCACACAGATTTTTCTCAAATACAAACCGCGCAATACGAGGGCAAAAACACAATAGATTTATATTTAGTGGATGGCGGCATGGCAACAATTGTTTTAAACATAACCTTGCAAAACCCACAAGAATAAAAAAGGCTTAATAGCCTTTTTTTGTTACACTCTTCCCACCAAATAATCCACGCTTACTCCCAAATAGTCCGCTAAATAAATTAAATTTTCAGTGGTGGGGTATTGCAATTTGTTAAACCAAGCATATAAATGCCCTTTGTTAAATTTGGTTTCTTTTATAAATTGATATTTTGTTTTATTTTTTATAATTAACGCCTCATTTAATCTAACATGAAAAGGAATTAATTTTTTTGTTTTAACTTGTTCAAAATTTTGTGTCCTTGCAAGTAAATAGTCTAAATTACAGTTAAAAACATCCGCAATTTTAATTAAATAATTAATTTTTGGCAAACATTCGCCATTTTTCCATTTGTAAAAAATAGAAGCATAGTTTAAGCCTAACAATTCAATCATTTTGCTATAACTTATGTTGTTTTCCGCCAATAATTCATTAAATCTATTACAAAAATTCATTACACTCTTCCCACCAAATAATCCACGCTTACTCCCAAATAATCCGCAATTTTTATGATTGTTTCGATTGTAGGTGTGCAGTTTAAATAAAATAAACTATACTCATTGCCCGAAGTTATAATTTTATCTTTTATCAGCCTGTAATGAGTAACTTTTTTCTCTTTTATAATTTTTTCAATTTGCGCGCTAAATTTTGGCATAGGAATTTCTGCTAGCGCCTCAAAATTTTCCGTCCTGCCAATAAGATATTCAATATTGCATTTAAAATAGTTAGAAAGTTTAAAAACAGTGTCCATTTTAGGCAAAGTTTTATTATTTTTCCACCTGTAAAAATTAGATTTATTTTTATAATTTAAATATTTAAAAACCTCGTCAACACTAACATCATTTTCTTGCATCAATTCATTTAATCTTAATTTAATTTCCATAAAAATAATATACCCTTTAAAATACAAACAAACATCAAAAATGCATTTAAAGGGTATATTCCAAATTTAAAATTTCAAACAAATTTTGCAAGTTGTATTTAAATATTCTTTTTATTGTCAATAATTCATATAATTTTATATGGGAATGATGGAAGAAATTGAAAAATTAATGAACGTAACAGCAAGTTCAATTAACTATCGCACAATAAATTTGGGCGGCAGGTCTTTTTATATAGAGGGCATAAAAACGGTGGTCAGTTTAGGCACGGACGAAATAGTTTTTCAACTTAAAAACAAAATTTTGTCGGTGTGCGGCAATAACTTAAAAGTAAAATATTTAGATAAAACAAGTTGCGTTATTCAAGGCGAAATAACTTCGGTGGTGAGCAAGTGAAATACGAGTTAAAGGGCCATAATATAGACAATCTGCTAAAAACCCTATATTTTAAAAAAATTGAACTTTTTGACATAGTGCGCATAGATAGGCAAACCGTTTCTTTTTCAGTTGCAGATAAGCAGGCAAAAAAAGTTAACCGCTACATAAAAAATTTTAAAGTTGTGCGCACAAATTCCAAAATAAAGCAGTTGCCAAAATATTTGCTTGTAAATGTTGGGGTAATATTAGGCTTGTTTGTTGGGTGTTTGTTTTTTTTGTTTGCGTCAAATTTTACCTGGCAAATACAAATTTATGGCCTAAAAGATTTAACAAAACAGCAAATTATTTCTGTTTTAAACAACAACGGCATACGCACGGGCAAAATCAATTTAATTTCTAACGAAGACATTGAAACCATCCTCTTAAATAATTACGATAGAATAGCGCAGGTTTCAGTTAAAAAAGAGGGCACAGCAATAATAATAAATTTAAGCGAAAAATTGGTGTACGAGCAACTAACATATAGCCCAATAAAGGCGAAATACAACGGAATAATTAAAAAAATAAACATAATAACAGGCACGCCAAATGTGCGCGTTGGCGACTATGTAAATGCGGGCGATGACCTGGTTTTGCCTTTTAACGTAAGGCCAGATGGTGAAAAAATTAGCGTAAACCCACTAGCGGAAATTGAAGCGGAAATATACATAACTGCCAAGGCGGAATTGCATAAAAACGAGCAGGTTTTAGTGCGCACGGGCAAAAGCATAACCGAATATCACTACAAACTTTTTAACAAAAATTTATTTTGTGGCAAAAACAAAAATTCGTTTGCTCTTTTTGAAATGGTAATGTATAATGAAAGTGTAAGTAAACTTGTGCCATTCAGCCGTGATTGTTATGTTTATTTTGAATTAGCCCCGCAAACAGTGTTGCACAATTTAAGCGAAGAGCAGGAAAATGTTAAAATTCAAAGCCAAGCAAACGCCAAAAGTAACCTGCCTCAGGGCGAAATACAAAACGAACAAACCTACACTTATTTTACTGAGGACAAATTGCTTGCAATAACAAAAATTACATTGTTAGGTATTATTAATGATTGAATTACAAGGCAAAATAGATAAATCAATTTATTCAAATTTAGTTAAGGTTTTTGACATTGTTAAAAACGCTTTTTCCTTGCCTGAAAATGTAAAAGTTAACCTTAATTTTGTAACAGAAAATAAAATTAAGCAATTAAACAAAAAAACGCGCAAAATAGACGCAGTTACCGATGTTTTAACCTACCCATATGTAAACTTAACCCCCAAAAAGCGCTTAAAAATTTCCGATTATGCTTTGGATGTTGACCCGGCGGACAACACCTTAACCATAGGCGATATTTACATCTGTTTGCCTCGCGCCATTGAGCAAGCCAAGGCTTATAACCACACTTTGAATAGGGAAGTTTGCTTTTTGTTCTGCCATGGTTTGTTGCATATTTTGGGATATGACCACATATTGCCAGAAGATGCCAAATTGATGGAACAAAAACAAGACGAAATTTTATTAAATGCAGATATCCTGCGGGATTTTAGGTCGGGCTTTGTAACCATCGTTGGCGAAACCAATTCGGGCAAAAGCACATTAATAAATCAATTAGTTGGCCAAAAAGTTTCAATAACCAGCCCAAAAAGCCAAACCACGCGTGAAAATATTTTGGGCATATATAACGATGCAAACTCGCAAATAGTGTTTGTAGACACTCCGGGCGTTCACAAGCAAAATTATAAAATAGATAAGGAGATGGACAAGCAAATAGTTGATGCCCAAGCGGACACTGAACTTGTTTTGCTAATGCTGGTTGCCAAAAAGGATTTATTAACCCAATATAACAACCTAATAAAAAAAGTGCCGCCAAAATCTAAAATTATTTTGCTAATAAATAAAATAGACGAGGCGGGGTACGAAAAATTATACCCACAACTATCTAAAATTTCAGCCTTGCCCGTGCTAGAAATTTTACCAATAAGCGCGCTAAAAGGCAAAAATTGCGATGTGCTGATAGATATGATAAAAAAATATCTTCCTAGTTACGATTATTCCATGCGCTATTTCCCAGAGGACGAATATACAAACAAAAATCTCCGCTTTATGGTGGCGGAAATTGTGCGTGAAAAGGCATTGTATAACCTGGAAGATGAAATTCCGCACGGCATACATGTGGAGGTAACTGAATTTTTAGAAAATTCAACCCCAATCCAAATCAGCGCCGATGTGTATTGCGAAAAAGAAAATCATAAAGCAATAATTTTGGGCAGGTCGGGGAATATGATTAAAAAAATTTCCACTGATTCTCGGCTTGAAATTGAAAAATTAATTGGCAAAAAAATAAATTTATCGCTATTTGTAAAAGTTAAACCTAATTGGCGTAACGATAGCAGGGCAATAGAAAATTTTGGTTTAAATTTTAGTGAATAATTATAAACTTATTTCATAAAATAATAAAAAGGAGCGGATATGAAAAAAACTAAACCAATGCAACAAAGTTATATGGATTTATTTGTTAAAACCGGCAACATTTTATTTTTCCTGTGCGCAAAACAAGTAGAACGCACTTCCACTCCAATTTTACTTCCCGCCCAAACAGAAGAGGAGTTAACTTTTTAACTAATAATAATGGAACTTAAAGATAAAGGCATAATAATTCATCTTAATGATTATAAAGAAACGGACAAACTTGCCCAGATTTTTTTGTATAATTCTGGCCTTGTCAGCGCAAAATTTGCCGGTGTAAAAAAACAAAAGGCAAAATTCAAATCGGTTGCCCAACCGTTTGTGTTTGCCGATTTTCTACTTAATCAAACCCAGGGCAAAAACACAGTAATTTCTGCCGATGTAATTGATAGTTTTCCGGGCATTATTGCCAACTACACAAAAACAATTTGCGCATATATTTTGTTGGATATTATTAAATCGCTAATACTCACAAACAAGCCCGAGCAAGATATCTTTTTATTAACCCTTTCAAGCCTTAAAGAAATAGAAACCCAAAACGAACAAATTGCCTTAATTAATTACATATTAAAATTTATTTCCTTTTCCGGCATGGATTTAATTTTTGCTGATGCCCAATATGTTTTTTTAGATGGCTACACGGGCAATTTTGTTCCCCAAAAGCAGGAAAATTGCATTGCAATAGATAAAAATGTATACGCAACCTTAAAAGCGATTGCTTCCGGGGTGGAAGCGGAAACTAAATTAAGCACATTAAACCAAGTTTTGCGCTTGTTACACAATATTATTTATATAAAATTTAACACAGATATAAAATCATTTAGTTTTATTTAATATTTTGTAAAAATTAAAAAAAAATTAAAAAAAATTGTTGAAAATTAAAATTTTTTTAAAAAAATAATCAAAATTTAATAAAAAAATCAAAAATTTTTAAAAAAAATAAAAAATATTCAAATAAATAAATTAATTTTTTAACATTTAATAAAAAAATTTTTAAAATTATTTTAATAATTAAAATTATACTTTTAAAAATGTGATAGAAATATAAAGAATTTAAAAATTAATTAAAAAATTAAATAAATAATAAAATTGCTATTTTAAAAATATGTTATAAAAAATGAAAAAATAATAAAAGCAACACAATTTAGTTGCTTTTTTGTTTAATTTTTATTAATATATATTTTAACAAATATAAGGGAGTTAGTATGAAAAAGTATGTTTATCAATTTTCGGAAGGAAATGCAAATATGCGTGAACTTCTTGGCGGCAAGGGCGCAAACCTAGCAGAGATGACCAGGATTGGCTTACCCGTTCCACAAGGCTTTACAATTTCAACCGAAGCGTGCACAAAATATTACGAGGATGGCAAACAAATTAACGATTCCATCCGTGAGGAAATTTTAAAAAACATTGCTAAAATGGAAAAGGTTACCGGCAAAAAATTTGGGGACAAAGTTAATCCATTGCTTGTTTCCGTCCGTTCGGGCGCAAGGGCGAGCATGCCAGGCATGATGGATACAATTTTAAACCTTGGCTTAAATGAAGAAGTGGTGGAAACACTTGCCAAAAAAAGTGGCAATCCGCGTTGGGCGTGGGATTGTTATAGGCGTTTTATTCAAATGTTTAGCGATGTAGTTATGGAAGTTGGCAAAAAATATTTTGAAAAACTCATCGACCAAATGAAGGAAAAGAAAGGCGTTACTTTCGATGTGGACTTAACCGCAGACGACCTGCGTGAACTTGCCAATCAGTTTAAAGCGGAATATCGCAAACAAATTGGCAAACCTTTCCCTAACGACCCTAAAGAGCAATTATTTGAAGCAATTAAAGCCGTTTTCCGCAGTTGGGATAACCCACGCGCAAACATCTATCGCATGGACCACGACATCCCATATTCTTGGGGCACAGCAGTTAACGTTCAAATGATGGCGTTCGGCAATATGGGTGAAACTAGCGGCACAGGAGTTGCCTTCACGCGTGACCCTGCAACGGGCAAAAAAGGCCTGATGGGTGAATTTTTACTAAACGCACAAGGCGAGGATGTTGTTGCCGGCGTGCGCACTCCTATGCCAATAGCAAAAATGGCAGAAGTTATGCCAGAAGTTTATAAACAATTCACTCAAATTTGCGCAGTGCTTGAAGACCATTACCGCGATATGCAAGATATGGAGTTTACAATTGAAGATAAAAAACTATACATGTTGCAAACCCGTAACGGCAAGCGTACTGCCGCAGCCGCAATTCAAATTGCATGTGATTTAATTGACGAGGGCAAAATCACCGAAGAACAAGCCCTTATGCAGATAGACGCAAAAACACTAGATATGCTTTTGCACCCAACTTTCGATGCAGCCGACCTAAAACAGGCAGACAAAACTAGGGTAATTGGCAAAGCCATCCCAGCCAGCCCAGGGGCAGCAACCGGCAGCATAGTTTTCACCGCTGAAGATGCTGTTAAAAAGGGTAAAGCAGGCAAAAAAGTTGTGCTTGTAAGGTTGGAAACTAGCCCAGAAGATATCGAGGGCATGAAATACGCACAAGGCATTTTAACTGTTCGCGGTGGCCAAACTTCGCACGCAGCCGTTGTTGCACGCGGCATGGGCACTTGCTGTGTTTCTGGCTGTGGCGATATAAAAATGGATGAAGAAAATAAATGCTTCACCTTAAACGGCAAAACTTATCACGAGGGGGATAACATCTCGCTAGACGGCTCAACCGGTAAAATTTACGAAGGGCTTATTAAAACCGTTCCAGCCGACCCTAACAGCGGCTGCTTTGGCAGAATTATGAAACTTGCCGATAAATATAGGGCATTAGGCGTTCGCACTAACGCGGACACTCCTGCCGATGCTGCCCGCGCAGTTGAATTGGGCGCAGAGGGCATTGGCCTTTGCCGTACCGAGCATATGTTCTTCGAGCCAGACCGAATTGGCGCGTTTAGAGAAATGATTTGCGCCGACACACTTGAACAGCGCGAACTTGCTTTAAATAAAATAGAACCTATGCAACAAAAGGACTTTGAAGGTTTAATGGAGGCGTTGCAGGGCAAACCGGTAACCATCCGTTTCTTAGACCCACCTCTTCACGAATTTGTTCCTACTAGCGAGGAAGATATTAAAGCGCTAGCAAAAACTCAAAACAAAAAAGTTAGCGAAATTAAACAACTTATTGAAAGCCTGCACGAGTTCAACCCAATGATGGGTCACCGCGGTTGTCGCCTAACAGTAACCTATCCTGAAATTGCAGTTATGCAAACCAAGGCAGTAATAAAGGCGGCTATCAATGTCCAAAAGAAACATAAGGATTGGAAACTAGAGCCAGAAATTATGATTCCGCTTGTAGGCGAAATTAAGGAACTTAAATTTGTTAAAGATGTGGTTGTAAAAACAGCAGATGAGGTTATTAAAAAGGCTAAATCTAACTTAAAATATCATGTTGGAACAATGATAGAAATTCCTCGTGCAGCTCTAACCGCTGATGATATTGCCAAAGAGGCTGATTTCTTCTGCTTTGGCACAAACGATTTAACTCAAATGACGTTTGGTTTCAGCCGTGATGACGCAGGCAAATTCTTACCTTCATACTACGCAAACAAAATTTATGAAAGCGACCCATTTGCTCGCCTAGACACAACCGGCGTTGGCAAATTGATGGATATGGCAATAAAACTTGGTAAATCCACCAACAAAACTTTGCACGCTGGCATTTGCGGTGAACACGGTGGGGACCCTTCTAGCATAGAATTTTGCCACAACATTGGCCTAGACTATGTAAGTTGTAGCCCATTCAGAGTTCCAATTGCAAGGCTAGCCGCAGCACAGGCAAACATAAAAAATAAAAGGAAATAACAAAAACACAAATTAAATCAGCAGCAAAAGGGGCGCTTTTGCCTTTTTTGCATTTAGGTTTAGGAAAATAAAATTTTTTGTTGTATTAGTTTTTTAATTAGGAGTTTTTACTGATGATAAAAGGCTCGTTTTCTAGCGATTTTATAGAAGAAGTTCGCTCTAAATCAGACATTGTGGATGTTGCCAGCAAATATATAACTCTAAACCGCCGTGGCGGTAGTTTTTGGGCGTGCTGTCCGTTTCATCATGAAAAAACTCCGTCATTTTCAATAAAGCCGGACGGACAATTTTATAAATGTTTCGGCTGTGGGGAAAGTGGCAATGTGTTTTCACTTGTGATGAAAATGGAAAATGTAGATTTCATCACCGCGGTTGAAATGCTTGCTAAGGAAAATAATATTCCTATTCCCACTCAGCAAGAAAATGAAGAAATGCGCCTAAAAAAACAACAGCGCGAAAAGATGTATCAAATTTTAAAAGCCACCTCAGATTTTTATTATAACAACTTGCAAAATTACCCAAATTCAAAACAGGCTCAATATGTTGCATCACGCGGGTTAAACGCCCAAACAATACAAAAATTTAAAATTGGTATTTCGCTAAATTTTGACAGTTTAATCCCATATTTAAAAAAGTTAAATTTTAGCGAGGCGGACATGATTTCGGCAGGCGTAGTTGGCAAAAATGATATGGGCTTGTACGATTTTTACGGTGGCAGGGTAATTTTCCCAATATTTAATAGTTTTGGCGATGTTGTGGCGTTTTCTGGCCGCTCAATTGAACAAGCTCCAGAGCACACAAAATATAAAAACACTCCGCAAAGTTTAATTTTTAATAAAAGTGACATTTTGTTTGGCTACAATTTTGCACGTGAACTTAAAAAGGAACACCTTTTAGATACGCTTATAATTGTGGAAGGGCATATTGATGTTATTATGTGCCATCAAGCGGGTGTAACAAACGTTATAGGCTGCATGGGCACGGCGCTAACTCCGTTGCACGCCAAAAATATTAAAAGATTGGTGGACAATGTAATTTTGTGTTTGGACGGGGACAATGCGGGTGCACTTGCCACAAAAAAAGCAATAGACATATTAAAACAGGTTGGCTTAAATGTTAAAGTTACTCGCCTTGAACTTGCAAAAGACCCAGATGAATTTATAAAAAAATTTGGTGCAAACAACTTTGTTGAACAACTCAACAACGCCATGGATTGTGTGGATTTTGTGTTGATGGACGCTGCCAAAAAATATGACCTAAATAAAAATGCAGATAAAACTAACTATATTGCCGAAGCGCTTAATTATATTTCTAAATTTTCCACCCCGGCCGAGCAGGAAGTGTATTTAAAGGAAGTTCAGCAACTTGTTAAAATCCCTATGGATGCTTTGCGTAAAAGCCTTGTGCAAACCGGCTCGCAGCCTAAAACTGAAGATGTTAGGGCAACTAAAACGGAAAATGTGCCAAATAATTACTTAATTGAAAGCAAAATTATGCTGCTTGCCTCAATGCTATATAAAAAAGTGGATAATTTTGAAAATTTTTCAGGACTTTTTACAACTGACGATGAATTAAGTGAATTATATAAGTTTATTTTACAAAAAAAGCAGGAAAATAAAGATTTTAATGTTTCAACCTTATTTGATAATTTTGATATAGTGGACAAGTCGCTTATAGACCGCGTAATCAATTATGTTTTCCCAAGCGAGGACGTATTCACATCTTTTTTGCAGGACACAATTAAACGCGTAAAACTTTACGAGTTAAAGCAGGAAAAACAGCGTTACACCACACTTTTATCTAATGCCAAAACGGATAGCGAAAAAGTGGAATATCTAACCAAAATTCAGGAACTAACCGAAAAAATTAATAAGGAGAATTTGTGATAAAAATAGATAAAACAGATGAACTTTATAAATATCTCGCCCTGCTAGGCGTAGACAATGTAGACGAAGTTTATATGGAACTAGCGCACCAAGGCAGATACAAACGCAAAGATGTGCAGTTGTATTTTAGGTCGTTCTTTTCACCCAGCCAAACCAAAGATTTGGACGAAAGTGAACTAAACAACATTTTAGATTACTACATAGATTTAAAAAAACTAACAAAAATTAGCGCAAAACAATTAAATGAATTGCTTAAACGGTATAAGCAATCGGGTGATAAGCAAATTTTAAATTTAATTGTAACCTCGCAGTTAAAAGACGTGCTATATATGTGCCTAAATTATAAATCGCTGCATCCAGATGTGGATTTGCAAGATTTAGTGCAAGAGGCAAACATCGGCATAATAAAAGCAGCGGAAAAATATAACGAAAAAAGCAAAATAGCGTTTAAAGATTATTTAATTTACTATTTAAGGCAAATAATAATAGATAAATTTAAGGAGAAAACAAATGGCTAATTTAGAGGAAATTAAACAAAAAGTTTTACAATCTTTTAAAGAAAAACACCAAAGGTCTATTTCAGATGATAATTTATGCGCTAATTTAAGCGGTAAATACGACCTCGATGTGGAGGAAATAGACACTGTTAAAAAGTTTTTAACTGAAAACGGCATAACCATTACAGATAGCGCCAGCGAAGTGCTAATAGACAACAAAGAAATTGACGAAATTATAAGCCAAATTAATAACGACCCAGTTAAAATGTATTTAAAGGAAATTGGCAACATTCCGCTTTTAACCCCAGAGGAAGAGCGCGAATTAAGCAGGCAAGTTATTGAAGAAAACAGCAAGGAAGCGCGCGACAAATTGGTTGTTTCCAATTTAAGATTGGTTGTTAGCATTGCAAAAAGATATCAAAACAAACTTCCTTTCCTCGATTTAATTCAAGAGGGCAACTCGGGCTTGATGAAAGCGGTGGAAAAATTTGATTACACCAAAGGCAACAAATTTTCTACCTATGGCACATGGTGGATTAGGCAAAGCATAACGCGTGCGATATCCGACCAAGCAAGGCTAATGCGCGTGCCTGTTCATATGGTGGAAACCATGATGAAACAAAACAATGCAGTGCGTCAACTTTTGCAGGAATTGGGCAGAGACCCAACTGTTGAAGAAATTGCTGCCCGTTTAAACACTACGGTGGACAAGGTTATAGAAGTTCAACGAATAAGCCAAGACCCAATCTCGCTAGAAAGCAAAATGGGCCATGAGGAAGATAGCAAAATTGGCGACCTTATTCCGGACGAAAATGCGCTTTCTCCACAAGAAATTGCTCAACAAAATATGTTAAAAGAGCAGTTGATGAGCGTGTTGGAAACACTAACCCCGCGTGAACAAAAAGTTATTCGCTTGCGTTATGGCTTGGACGATGCTCACCCACGTACCTTGGAAGAGGTTGGGCGAGAATTCTCAGTAACCAGGGAGCGTATTAGGCAAATTGAAGCCAAGGCGTTAAGGAAATTGCGCCATCCATCAAAATTAAAACGCTTGCGCGATGATTTATCTGAGGAGGATGAAAGCAATTCCGACAAGGGCAAAGGGAGAAAATAATGAAAACAATTTTAGAAATACAAAAATTAGATTATAAAATAAAAAACTTAGAGCGCGAAGTGGAAAACTGCCCAGCCAGCGTAGATTTTAAAAACTATAAAAAATTGTTGCAGGAGGGTAGATCTCGTTTTGAACAGTTAGAAGCCCAGGCAAATGAGATAATAAACAATTATAACGCCGCCCTAAATAGATTTGAAAAATATAAAGGCAACAGCGAAATTGTTAAAAAACGCAATGTGGAAAACATTAATTTAGAAAATGTTTCAACTTTAATTTCGGATGCTAATTCATTGGTCGGCGATTTAAGCGAGGAAAATCGCCGCGTTGAAGATTTAGTTAGAAAAGCGGAAGAAGTGGTGCGCAAAAGTTCTAATTTATCTAATAAATTAACCGAAATTAAAAAGCGTTCGTTTGTAATTAAAAATAATATCGAACAAAAAAAGCAGGAAGTTGCACCTAAAATTAAAGAGTTGGAAAATCAAATAAAAACCCTTGAAAAAGAGGTAAAAAACAAACCGCTTTACGAAAAATATAAAGAATTAAAAGCAAAAAACATTTTCCCTGTTTATGTCAGCCTAGATGGCAATTATTGTGGCCGTTGCAAGGTGGAATTACCGCTAAACTTTATTGAAACACTTAAAACCAAAAAGATGTTGCCTTGCGAACATTGTGGCAGCATAATCATGATTTCAGAAAAAGACGTAATTGGCTAAAATTAGTAATTAAACAAGCCCACAATTCATATAAATTTATATGAAAGGTGGCAAAATATGGTCCACTGTGGTGGACTATTTTTTAATTTTAAGTGCAATAATTGGCGTAGGGTTTGCCTCAGGCAAGGAAATTTATGTTTTCTTTTTTCAATTTAAAAATATGTCGCTTATTGGTGTAATAGCGTTTAGTTTAGTGTTTATTTATTTGTTTTTTATAATAGACTACATAAAATATAAACTAAACATTGGCAGTTACAACCAATTTAACGCAATAATATTCAAAAAATTGTGCGGGCTAACAAATGTTATATTAATTATTAATTTTATAATAACAAGCGCGGGCATGCTTGCGGGTGCAGATTATTTATTTATTACTTTTTTTAATGTTGGCTTTCGTTTGCCGTCCATTGTGCTTTGCCTGTTGGCGTACATTATTGTAACAGGCGGCATAGATAGGGTAAAATGGATTTCAAATTTAATAATCCCTATTTTAATTTCGGTTATTGTAATAAATAGCCTAACCAACATAACCCCGCAAAATGTAAACCTAGGCATAACAACTAAAAGTTGCGTTTTGGCGTTGGTTTATGGCTTGCTATTTGGCATAAATAATTTTGTTGCTGGACTGCCTGTTATGTTCGAATCTAAACTAAAAGCCAAAGGCAAATTGTTTGTAACCCTTACTGTGGCATTAATTATAATTTTAAACATTTTGGTTTTAGCAAGCAACACATTTGTAAGCGATATGCCAATGTTTGAATTAAGCAAAAATGTAAGTATGTCATTTTATTACATTTATTTTATAACACTGATTTTGGCACTATTTTGCACACTTTTAATTTGCAATTACAATGTAAATAAAATAATTTGTAAAGACAAAAAATCTAAATTTGTGCCTCTTATTACAATTTTATCTTGCTTTGCATTGTCTAATTTAGGCTACAATTTTATTGTAAAATATTTGTATGTTGTGTCCGGAATTTTTAGCAGCATTTATATTTTATCTTTAATAATTTTAATATTTATAAAATTAATAAAACTTAAAAAGCAACAAAAAAATAAATAATAAATTTTAAAATTTTACATTAAAAAAACTAATAAAAAAATAAATTAATTTAAAAAAAATTAATTAAAAAATTAAAAATACACATTTCAAAAAAGATAAAAAATTTTTTAAAATTGTAAAAAAATAACTAAAAAATCATGCTTTTTAATATAAAAAACACAAAATTTTTAAATTTTTTATTAAATTTTTAATTTTTATTTAAAAATATAATTTATAAAATTTTAAATTATTATTTATTTTTTTAATATAATTTTTTGTTTCTAAAAAAGGAATATTTTGTAATGTAATTTTATCTGTTGAATAATTTGTGTTATTTAGCCAACTGCGCACAACAGTTTCGCCCGCGTTGTAACTTGCCAAAACGGTGTTGGTGTCCTTAAATTTTTTAAATAAATAATTTAAATACATACATCCATATTTAATATTTGTTTGTGGGGCAAACAATTCGCTTTCCGTCAACGTTATCCCCGTTTTATAAAATTCATTTAAATAATTGGCGGTAGATAATTTTATTTGCATCAGCCCAATTGCGTTTTTGTTTGAAGTTGCATTTTGGTCATATCCGCTTTCAACATTAATAACGCTGGCAACAAGAGAAGGTGGCAAATTGTAATAATTGCAATTTTGCTTAATTATATTTTCATATTTTAATGGATGGTTTAGGCTAACAAAAATTTTGTACCCACCAAGGCAAAGGGTGAACACAAAACCAACCAAAATTAAAATTGCCCATTTTTTCATAAAATTATTATATGCCAAAATTGCTAACCTAAACCCTCGCAGTCTTTTGCCAAACTTATAACATTCTCGCCATATTTTTCTTTTAGGTTGTCAATGGCCAAACATAATTGTTGCTTTTTAACATCTAAAAACAAATTTACTTGTTCGTTGTCCTGATTTGTTAAAAGGTTTGTTGTGCTAATTCTAAGAGCGCGCACCGGTGGAAATTTTGTTCCCGCCAATAGGGTAAACAGTTTAAAGGCTAGGTCAAAAATTTCTTGCTCGCTATTAACATAATAACCCAAACTGCTTTGGCAAGATTGATAACTAAAATCCGCATATTTAATGCCTAAATGCACCGTTTTTGCTGCAAATTTGTGCGCACGCAGCCGGCGAGATACTTTTATGGCTAAATCATGCAAAAAATTTTTAATTTCCTCAATCGTTGTCATGTCGCGCCTAGCAGTTGCGCCGTTGCCCACACTTTTTGTGTCCTCATCGCGCGGAACAATGAGCGTGTCGTCATCAATCCCGCTAACGGCGTTGTGCAAACTCAGCCCAACTACTCCAAAGTGCTCTTTTAAAAATTCCGGCTTTAATAAATATAAATCATACAAGGTGTTAACGTTCATATTGTGCAACTTTGCCGCCGTGTGCTTGCCAATCATTATCATATCTTCAATTTTAAGTTTTTTTATAATGTCAAAATAATTTCCCTCGTTAATTTCGGTAAGCCCAAACGGTTTTTTCATATCGCTGCCCAATTTTGCCAATGTTTTCCCCCACGAAATGCCAATGGAAACAGAAAGCCCCAACT
>CANPWT010000005.1 GCA_947584775.1 uncultured Clostridia bacterium
GCAAGCCGTAACGGATGAGGCTGGCATAACCACTTATGAGGAAAGCGCAGAGTTTAATGATAACAATATCGGCTTAAAGGACAACCCATACACAATTTACGATTTAAGCAGTTGGAACAAGTATGTTGCCGACCCTAATAACTCAACCAAATATTTCAGAATAATTAAAGATTTTGCCTTTGATTATAACAACCCAGCAACCAGCAGCATGGTGTTTGGCGGGAATATTCAGGGCAACAACATGACGTTATCTAACATTGTGTTGTTCACTAAAACCACATCCACCCAGTTAGATTCAATTGGTCTGTTTAAAGAGATTAAACCAATAGATAGGTCAGTAAATTTAGCAGTTGCAAACTTAAATTTGCAAGCGGTGTCGGTAAAAGCGGTTAAAGTTAGCGCAGTTGGCATACTTGCGGGCAGAATTGACGGCTACAAACTTTACAACATCAACATTATTAGCCCATCAGCAGATTTTGTTGTGGTTGGCGGCAATGCGGTTGGTGGTTTGGCTGGCATAATTTCAGGCAATTTCAATTTAGACAAAATTACCTCTAACGTAAATGTAAACAGCAGCCGTAGTTCAAGCGGAACAAAATACACGGTTTACGAGCGCAACAATTTAGGCAATAACCTAAATTCTGTGTATTATGCGGGCAGTGTTGCAGGCATTTTGGATTATCAAATAGACGCAAACGGAGCAACCAATGTAAACGCAAGCACATACAAAGTTGCCAACAACATTGTAGTTTCAGGCAACATCACAGCACTAGGAGATACGGTTGGCGCGGCGTTCGGCTTGATTAATAAAGATGTAAAATTAACCAATGTTAAAGTAAATTTAACCGGTGGCAACTTGGGCGGTGTCCAACACACGGGCGGCATTGTTGGCGAAAACCGCGGCGTAATTATTGGGGCAGAGTTCAACTCGGCCGAGCAAGTGTTCGGCGGCTCAACGCGAGTAAGCGGCGGCATTGTTGGGCTAAACTTTGGTTTGGTGGCAGATAGTTATTCAAACGCAGTAATTGTTAAAACCAGCTCAACCTCAACGGCAACAGCGGGCGGCATTGTTGGCAGAAACATCGGTGGCGGCACGGTTACTAATTCAACCTTTGACGGCAACATTGTTGCATATTTCACAGGCGGCATAATTGGTGCAAATTATTCTAGCGCAAATAAATTATCTGACATAATTACAACTCTGCCAACAGTATATTCCGGTTACGAAAATTACACCACCAACTTAGCCAACACAAGCGTAACAACAAACGCAATCAACTATTGGGCGCAAAACTTAAAGTTGTTCTACGCATTTAAACAACCTAATGAAGACGATAACGATGTAAAGAACTATTTGTCCGCAAACCGCGTTTTAGGCTTGTTTATAGGCTTGGCAGATTCTGCATCAACTACAGGCTTAGAATTAACCAAACTAACTTGGCAAGACGATAAATTGATTTATGATGATGCAGGCAGTGCAACCAAAATTGAAGAAGAAGGCAGCACGTTCAACTTTAATTCATATGAATACACTTTAAAAACAGGCTACAAAATAACCAAGCAATCAAATTTGAATGTAACGGACGATTTGTTAACCTATGTTATTGGGTCTATTTCAGATTCGCTAGACTATTGGGGCAAAAACAGTTACGCAGATGAGTTCATTTTAGTGTTTACAAATAAATAAAAATAGGGTAGTTTAAACTGCCCTTTTTTGTTTTGCGGTTGACAATATAAATTAAAGTTATATAATATGAGTATGAAGATTGATTACAATCGCCTAATGGAAGAGCAAATAAAAAATTTAACCAACAAGCCAAAATTGTTGTTGCACTGTTGCTGCGCACCGTGTTCTAGCGCGGTTATATCTAGGCTTAAACAATATTTTGATATAACCTTGTTTTATTTTAACCCAAACATTTACCCCGAGCAAGAATATGTTTTGCGCAAACTCCAATTTGAAAAACTTGGGGTGGACGTGGTAGATGTTGGCTATAATCATAACGATTTTTTGTCTGCCGTTGCCGGTTTGGAGCAGGAAATGGAGGGTGGGGCTAGATGCAACAAATGCATAAGCCAGCGCATGGAAAAGGCGTTTGAATATGCTAGGGCAAATAATTTTGATTTTGTAACCACAACTTTAAGCATAAGCCCGCACAAAAATGCGCAGTTTATAAACACCACGGGCGAACGCCTTGAAAAAAACTATGGCGTTAAATATTTGTATGGCGATTTTAAAAAGTGTAACGGCTATTTAAACAGTATAAATTTATCTAAGCAGTATAATTTGTATAGGCAAGATTATTGCGGGTGTGAGTTTTCACTAAAAAGTGTCCGCAAAAAATAAAAAAACATATAAAAATATATGTTTAACACAATTTACATAAACAAAACTAATTTAATTAACAACATTAAACAAGTAAAACGCAATAACCCAAATTCGCTAGTGTGTGCCATGGTTAAAGCCAACGCGTACGGGGTGGGGGTGCGTCCGGTTGCTAAAATTTTAAATAAGTATGTAGATTTTTGGGGAGTGGCAAACCTAAATGAAGCAAAAAAGTTAAAAAAACTAACCAATAAAAAGATTTTAATCGTTGGCGCATTAGAGCAAACAGATTTAGACGAAAGTTTTTCATACGCATGTTCCTCATTGGAAGATGTTGTTTTTTTGCAAAACACAAACAAACCATACAACATTCATTTAAAAATAAACACGGGCATGAACAGGTTTGGCTTTAATTCTGTGGCGGATTTTGTTAAAGCATTAAAAATAATTAAGCATAGTAATTTGCATTTTGAAGGGTTATTTACTCATTATGCCACCTCGGACGAGTTTGTAGAAACGCAAACCCGTCTGTTTAAAAAATACATAAAAATTGCAAAGGCGTACAAATTTAAGCCTATAATCCATGCGGACAACAGCGTGGTTAACAGCACAAAAAATCATCATTTTGATATGGTGCGCATCGGCTTCGATTTATATTATCAAAACGATGCTCAATTTAAGCCGGTTGTGTCCATCAAAACCAAAATAGTGCAAATAAACGAAATTAAAAAGGGCGATTGCGTTGGCTACAACAATCGCTTTATTGCAGATAAAAAAATGCGCGTTGCCGTTCTGCCCGTTGGCTATGCGGACGGCTTTGATATGGCATATATTGGCCTAACATTAAATGTGGGGAACAAACTTTGCACCGTGCTAAACATTTGCATGGATTGTTTTATGTTAGATATTTCTGCAACAAACCTAAAAAAAGGGGAAAGCATGTTTTTGCTTAACGCTTTCAACCCAATAGATTTATATAGCAATAATTCCTTTTCCAACAATTATGAGGTTATGACCAAGTTTGGCCACATGCGCGCAAGGCGCAAATTAATTGTCTCCCCCGCGGAGTGCGAAGAGGAATAACAACAGCCTTAATAGCGATAATATAGAGGTGAGCAGTGCGGCAACATATGTCCAAGCGGCAGCGTTTAAAACTTTTTTAGCGTTTAATGCTTCCTCCTCGTCAAGTTCGCCTGTGGCAAGCAACATTTTATACGCGCGCTTGCTTGCGTTCAATTCAATTGGCAGGGTAATTAAACAAAACAAAATGTCCAGCCCGTAAATGCCCAAGCCAATATACACCAAAATATCACTGCCAACGAAAGCGTTTGTAAATTCCAAAATTAAGCCAACAATAATAAGTGGCCAAACAATCAAACCAGCAAAATTAATAATTGGCACAAGAATATTTCGTATTTTTATAGGCACATAATTATCTTTATGTTGAAACACATGCCCAATTTCATGTGCGGTGACGCCAATGGCAGAAATACTGTTTTGGTCATACACGCTGTCCGAAAGCGAAATTGTGTTAGTCTGTGGGTTAAAATTATCAGTAAGTTCGCCACGGATGCGGGCAATTTTAGTGTCCACGCAGCCTGCACCGTCCAGCATGTATCGCGCAACTTGGGCAGCGGTTTTGCCGTGCTTGGTTTCCACTTTTGCATATTCATTAAATGTGGTGTACACCTTCATTTGGGCCCAAATGCCAAGAATAATGCCTGGTATCATAACGAAGCCCAAAACATAATACAATATATACGCGTAAAACATAAACTCTCCTTTAAGGTATTATATTCTATATTTATAATTATATTATATATTTTATTTTTGTCAAGTAAATTGAAATCTACTGCTTTTAAACAAAATGCAAAATAAAAAATAATTAAAAATATTAAAAAATTAAAAAAATTAATAAAAAAATTAATTTTTAAATAGTTTTTTAAATAAAAAATTAATATATTTTTCTTAATTTTAAAAAATAAAATAAAAAATTAATAAAAAAATACAAAACCCAATAAAAAATAGATAAAATAATTATATAAAAAATTTGTAAAAAAATAAAAAAAATAATCAAAAATATTAGTAATTAATTTTTTTTTGTGTTATACTAATATTGTAAAAATTAAATTGTTTTTAATTTTAAGGGGTAAATTATGAACGAAATTTTTGATTCGATAGACAAATTTTTTACATCATTAAATAATTATTTAACCTTTAATTGGATAATGGTGGGTGCAATTGGTTTGTTTTTATTCACAATTTTGTGTGTATTTATTTCAACTGCCAATTCGTATGAAGTGCGATTAATTAAATCAATAGACATGTTTAATAATTATTTTTTAAATAATCCACAAATTAATGAGGAAACACTTGTGCCTTTTAACAACAAAATGAAATCGCACGTTGTTCCAAGGCAACTTAGAAAACAATGGCAACAATACGTTTTGTATAGGGAAGAAAAAGCAAGCCATTATATGTCGTTTGAAAATTGCGTTTCCACACCTATTAAAAACAGCACTTACAAAAGAGATATTGCAACAATGAACTCAATTTGTTACATATTGGTTTTTGCCTCTCTTTTGTTGGGCTTGTATAACACCGAGTCTACCTCGCTTTCAATTATTCTTCAACGCGCTTTGTTAACTCCAACAATATTGTTACTATTAAATTTTATAGTTTCAATTTTCTTAAATGTAAGGCACAATGCAGTTGTTAGCGACTTAAACACAAATTACCAATATTTTGAAGTTAATATAGATAAAGCAACCGAAACTTTACCCGATTATGTGGACTACGAAGTGTTGTTTGATAAAAACGAAATTAAACGCGGCATTCCAATTTTATACGCATATTTACAAAAACGTGCCGAGGAGGAACAACGCGAGTTAGAGCGTGCAAGGCTTAAAAACGTTGAACACGAAAAATTCAATTTTGACGAGGCGGGCGTAGAAAGTTCGCTAGTTCTAGACAGGGCAATGCAAGAGGCAGAAAATTATATTGCCGAGCGTAAAAAATACTTAGAAGATGTTGAACAAATCAACTCCGCCATAACTCAGGAGGAATTGAATTTTAGGGAAACAACCAAAGAGTATCAACGTCAAATGCAAGTCAGCAAAGAGTCGTTTGACAACTTTAAACAACAACTTGAACAGGCTTCCAGCACAATCGAAGCCAACTACACCAAAAAGCAACAGCAACAGGAATTGGACCGTCAGCGTAACCTTGAACGCGATTACGACACGGCAACCGACCGCCACAAATCCGTTTTGGAAAATTATCAGGCTGAATTAACCAATTTGGAAAATGATATCAAAGGCGCGCGTGAAACACTTGAAAAAGCCATGATGAGTGAGTTTAGCACATATTCAGAAAAAGTTTACGCCGAAGCCAAAAAACAAATTTTGGGCAATGAAGAAGAAAAAGCGCAAGCAGAAGAAAGCGAACTTGCTGCCTTGCAAAACGAGTTAGAGTTAAAAGATAAAGAAATTGCTTCTCTTCATGCTCAAATTAATCAGTTGTTAGAGCAATTAAACACTAAAAAATTAAATGAATCTGATATTCAACCGCAAGCCACTGTGCAACCTGTTCAACAACAAGTTCCACAACAAAATAAAGAAGAAAATATAAATCAACTTGCCGACCCAACTGCGCCAATTTCAGCACATCAACAATATTCTAACGAGTTAAAAGAAGATGCATACACAAATTATAGCGATTTTGACGAGTATGCCGACATCGCTCCGCAAGAAGTTGAAATAGATGTTGACGATGACAACGACACTAATGACGATGACGGCGATGATGTAGTTTTGTTTAACACCAACTTGCTTGAAAATAACAAAGTTAAACTTCCAACTGAATATAAGCCGGCTCAAAATCCAGCAAAACGCCGTGGCAGGCCTAAAAAACCGGCAGCCGAGCAGGTTAAAGCCGAGCCAAAACGCCGTGGCAGACCAAGAAAAGAAGAAACTTCTAACGTTAAACCCGAACAAACCAGCCAGCCAGCAAAACGCCGTGGCAGGCCAGCAAAAGTGGTTGAAACACAACCTAATGCGCAGCCAAAAGCAAAACGCGGCAGGCCTAAAAAACAAACCGACGTTGCGAAGGTTGAACAAACTGCCACACCTTCAACAAAAAAAGGTCGCGGCAGACCTAAAAAGCAGGCAGTAAATCAATCCGCAGTAAAACAAACCAAACAGGCAACCAATGTGGAAAAATCTAAACCTCAGGCCAACAGGCCTGCAAAAAAGGTTGTAGAAAAACAAACCGCAAAACCTGCTAAACAAGAACGACCAGCGAAGCAGGAAAAACCAGCGCAGGCAAAAGCAACTCGTGGTAGGCCAAAAAAAGCGCAAGAAGTAGTTCAAACGGAAAATAAACCAACCCAAGCACAGCAAAAACCTGCAAAAGCCACTCAGCCAAAACAAACAAAGCCAGCAAAACAAGAACAACCAGCAAAACCTGCCAAAGCAGAAAAACCAGCAAAACCTGACAAAGCAGAAAAACCAGCAAAACCTGCAAAACAAGAACAACCTGCAAAAGCAGAAAAACCAACGCAAGCAAAAGCAACTCGTGGCAGGCCCAAAAAAGCGCAAGAAGTAGTTCAAGCGGAAAGTAAACCAACCGCACCAAAAGAGGATTACAAACTTTTTGCAGACGTTCAGCCAGAAACAAGGCCAGAGGGCAGCGATATTGATGCATACCTAAATCAAATTAACGAAGAGATTAAAAAGGAACATCAAAAAATACAGGAAACACAAAAGGTTTTAGCAAAAAAATCTCGCATTAAAAAGAATTAATACGCAATAAAGAAAAAAAGTTATCGACCAAACATCGATAACTTTTTTTAAAACTCAAATTTATTTATTTAAAACAGCCAAAACATCTTTAACATCAACGCCATGAACTTCACAGGCTTCCTCTAGCGTTTCCATTTGTGCGGATGGACAAAACAGGCAGTGGAAACCAAAACCTGATAAAATTTCTTCAGCGTTAGGATGATTTTCTAAAATAAAACCAATAATATCTGTCTTTTTAAATTTTTTCATATTTCCTCCTAAACAAAAAAATTATAATCTATTATGCGCAAGTTGTCAACTATTATTTTTAAACAATAATTAATAATTTTTTTATTCTTCAACACAATAATAAACAAAGGAATAAGTTGACAATCGCAAAAATAAAAAGTAAAATAAAATAAATGTTAAAATCAATTTTAAACAAATTATTAATGGTTTTTTATTTTATCATTGGCGCTCTTTTGTTAGAGGCCGTTACTTTTAACATCCTAAATTTTGGAACAATGCCGGAGTATTTTTGGCTTAACTTTGTTATAATTGCCTTTATTGCGGTTTTGGTTTACATTATTCCAAACTTTACCGCGCAGTATGTAATTTACACAATAATTTTATTTGTTCAAACCGTGTTTATTTACATCAATTATTCTTTATATATGGTGTATGGCGATTTATTTTCGATGGAGATGATAAACTTTGTTGGTGAAGCCGCCATGGCCATGACATCTAGTTTTATTTATGTTTCAGTGCTATTAAAATTGATTGCCGTGTTTTTAATAATTGCAATAATTGGCTATTTGTTTTTAACAATTTGCAGGAAAAGTAAAATTCAATTAAAGCAGCATTTTTCAGTTTTTAGCGTTATAATTATGCTAAGTTTGCAATGCTTTTCGTCCGCTTACTTTTTTTCCACCAGGAACGCAATATTAAACATTTCTAGCATCGAGCAAGATAATTATGTCGAAAGCGACACATTTTTAATGGAAAGCAATTTGCTAAAAAACAAAAGTTATGCCAAATTTGGCACATATGGCTATTTTTTAAACATGGTGGTCAATAGGCTTAGCGGCCTGCATGGTAAAATGAAACAAGCAACCATAGATTATTTTAAAAATGGGCAAACATATTCTTCAAGCGATGTTTTTGGGGTAGATGAGGGCAACAATGTAATTGTTATCATGATGGAAAGTTTAGAGTGGTTTGGCTTTGGCGATGGCAGTTACAGCCCAAAAGTGGATAATTTAAGCCCAGAAATAACCCCTAATGTTTATTCAATAATTTATGGCGATGACTACCTTGACGATGTCGCAAACGAAAATTTAGCAAACGATGCTTTAATTTCCACCAACTATTTTTCAAAAGCCAAAACAAACATGAGCGAGGGCATAGGCATTTTAGGCAATTACCCAATAGGCACAGACCTATCCGACATTGCATACAGGCATTACATCAATGGTGCAAATTTGTTTGGTTATTCGTTGCCAAACATGCTAAAACAGGGCGGGCTAAATTATACAACTTCGTATGTTCACTCTAATGTTATAACATTTTATAACCGAAATTTAACCCATCACAACATCGGCTTTGATGTGGTTGTGGGCAAAGATACTATTAGAAAAGATGCCGACCCAAATGGCGAACTGCTGTATTCGGGCGATGACTTAAAATGGGACCATTGGGAAAACGAAGGCGTATACGCTAAAAATGCCCTAAATTATATTGTGCCACAAAACTATCAGCAAAAACCTTTTTACACTTTTTATTTAAATGTTTCCAGCCATGGCTCATATCAAGATGAAAATAACTTATACGATAAAGATGTTTTAAAATACCGCGACTATATTAAGTTCGGCGAGGAAAACTGCACAGTGGACGATTTAGGCTATTATCATTTTGACAAAACACTGCTTACGCGCAACAAAACAGAGCAAGATTTTTATTCAAATTGGTACAAAACAATAATTAAGTCTTATGCGCCAGACGTTTTGGACGAACTTTTAAATTACGAGTGTGGGGTAAAAGGGCTTGACGATGCAATTGGCGAAATTGTAAACAAATTAAAAACAAGTTATTATTCAGACGGCTCGTCCGTATATGATAAAACAACCATGGTGTTCTATTCCGACCATTACACATATTACGATTCGCTTTCCAACCGCGTTAAAGGCTTCCCAACAGAGGATTTTTCCAGCGTTGAACTTAACACCGTTCCAATGATAATTTCTAGCCCAGGGCTTAAAAAACAAAACGCAACAAATAATTACAAATATTTAGTAAATCAAGAATTTTGCTCGGCGTACGACATCGTTCCAACCGTGTTAGATTTATTGGGCATTAGTTTTAACAAAAATGTGTATGTTGGCAGTTCCATTTTCGATGATAGTGTGCCAAAATTCACCTTAAATAACAAACAATATAAAATGACAATTTATTATTCCATCACAGGCGGAATTTTCTCCCACTCGCTTTATACTTACGATTTTAACACCTTTGTTGCCCTAGACCCGCGCGTTGGGCAGGACACATTAAATTTGTTTAAGCAAGAAGCATATAAAACCCTGGTTAAAATTAACTATTTAAACATTTTAAATAATTATCAACTTTACAATCAAATAGACTAAAAACAAAAAAGCACTTATAAAAGTGCTTTTTTGGCGCCCCGAGTAGGGCTCGAACCTACAACCTATCGGTTAACAGCCGAGTGCTCCACCATTGAGCTATCGAGGCGTAAAACTATTTTATTATATAATTTAATTATTTGCTTGTCAACAGTTTTTAAAAAAAATTTTAAAATTTTAATTTTTATAATTTAATTTTGTCAACATAAATTTAATTTTAAAAAACTACACATTACTATTTATTAATAATTATTTGATATTGACAAATTTTTTTAATATGCTATAATTAATTTAATTATTTAGGAGGGTGTTTTATGAAAGTTCAGGAATTGGACCTTGTTTTAGACGAATGCAACATTAGTTTTTCTTCTAAAGGTGGCAATTTTAAAGGCGTGGTTATAAACCCAGCGTATAAAGATGTTATTCGCGAATATGCATACAAAAAAGGTTTGTTCGCCGATGAATTGGCTGAGGAACTTAGCCAATATAACACTCAGCGCCTAATTATGGTTTTTATAAACAAGGCGCAAGAGTATCTTAATAGTGGGGTATTATCCTTTTATCAATTTCAAAAAGTTTTGCTAGATAACGAATATTCGGTAAGCAAAACCTTATATAATCCAAATTACGAGCCACTGTCCCGAGCCAATCTGCAACGCCCATTATATGAATTTTTAGTAAAACTTGCCCTAGAAAATAAAATAGAAATGAGCGAGGCCGTTGTTTCGCAAATCATAAATGGCGCAAAACTTCAAGGTCAGTTAACCAAAGAAGAAGCGGTTAATTTTGCCGAAGTAATTAAGATTATACAACAAAACAACACAGAAAAAGATATTCAATTATTTAAATCACTAAACGCTATTCAAAAAATATTTTCACGTCGCACAAACAACAAAAACAAACAATTAAACAAAGTTATTTTAGATAGTTATAAAAAAGCGCAGGAAGTTGCTAAGTTAGATAGTAACGATGTGGAAAATTTTTCTGCCACCTCACTAAATATGCTAAAAGCACTTGCATGCTTGTATGATTCCATATCAAGACATCTTCCAAATGTAAATATGGACGAGCAAAATAAAAAGGACTATCTTCGTTTTGTAGATGCACTGATGATTGAAGAAGTTAACAGCACTGAAAATTCAATTATGAAAAGGTTAATTAAATTTAACCCAGAATTTAACAAAACACAAGTTGAACTTTTTGATGAGTTTTTAGACGAACTTGTAAGACGCGGCAGTGCTTCAAGTGATGAAGTGTTCACCGAACAAGAAGTTGCAAATTTGTTAAAACACACCACTTCATTAATATTCTTTACCGACAAACAAAAGTTAACAGGTGCAAGGGATGCGTTAAATAAATACATCAATTATGTTTCCGACATCGCCAAAATTTCCAATCAACTGCCGGTGTTGGACGGGTTTAGCACAAAAACAATATTTTTAAAAGCGGGCACAATTTTAAAAAAAGAAACACAAGATATTGAAAACGCAGTGCAGTTCTTAATGGGCAAACCTATTAAAGAAATTATTAAGCCACATGTAAACAATAACCTAACTCTGCGCGAGGAACGTGAAAATTTGCTTTTAACAATTTTGCCAGACTTAAAAATTGATGAGATGGAATTAAACACTCATTTGCGCGTTTTAAAAGAGCGCCCAAGCATTTTAAAATTTATAAACACTGAGAATTTGTTAAAAATAACCACAACTTTGTTAAATTCAACCACATACGCATTAGATATTTCAGATGTAGACGATGGCTTATATGTTAAAAATGCAAAATTACACAAATTAGGCTTTGATGTTAATCAGGTTATTTCTGCAGATAACTTGTTCGCAATATTTGCCGATTCCAACCTTGTAGGCAACACTGCAAACTTAGAAATAGCAGCCAAAATTTACACCGAAAATGTTAAAATATTATCTAAAATCATCTCTGTTAAAGACATTTTTGCCGTTGCTAAACACAACATTGGCATTTTGTTGCAAGATAATAAAAATGATTTATCTAACATCATTGCGCAATCGTCCACCGCAGAGGAGTTAAGGGCAAATATAACCAACTTTTTAAACAGCAACCCAAGGCAAAAACCAACAAATAATTCTAGGTCTACAACCAAAAGAACACAAACCAATAAAACCTTTAATAGGCGGGAAAAAATTGCAATTCCACCTAAACAATCGATTGACATTGACGGCCTTTCACTTGATGCTGACGGCTTAAAGGAATTAGGGTTTGATATTTCCATAACCTCTGAAAATGCAGCAAAAATTGATGCAACTGTAAAAATTAATAAAAAGGAAGCAGATAAGGCTAAACAATTAGAAACTAAAATAGCCCAATTGGAAAACGAGCCAATAGCAGAGGAGCAAATGGGCGAGCAGTTCCAACCTGAGAGCGAACAAGCCGAACAAAAAGTAACAGACCTATTTGTAATTTGGGAAAAATTGTTTAACGAATTAAACTCTGTTGATGATTACACCATCCAGCCAGATAAAGTTTTGCCGCACGATTCAATAATGAGCAAGATTGCACAAATTATAGACTTCCGCCAAAAAGTGGAAATAAATATGCCAGACGGAACTACTCAAACTAAAGAAGAAATAGAGCAAGCAATGGAAGAAGATTTAAGCATTATTTCCATTTACGATAACGAAGTTTTGCAAGAAATTGAAGAGCTTAAATCTATTTTGCACGATGTTCTATTAAACAGTGATAGCAAGTCGATAGTTCCAACCATTAAAAGGGCGTTAAAAACTAGCATTGCAAATTTAAAATCTTTAATAAATAAAAATAATGAGGAAATTAAAGTCAATTCAACCGAAATTAAGCAAGCCGAAGTTGACATAAGCGCCAAATCCAAAGATACAAAACCGGCTTTAATAAATGAAATGATAAAACGCTTTAAAGAAATTGAAAAACTTAACGAACAAAACCCTAATAATGAAGATAAACAGTTCTTTGCTTCAGAAACCGAAAAATTGAAAAAACATCTAGACAAAAAACTTGAAATTGCATTGAAAAACGAACAAGAATTAAACGAAAATAAAAACTTAAAGAAATTATATAAGTTTAATAGCGATAATTTGCAATCTATAAACAAACTGCTAACAAGTTTTAAAAAGTCGCTTGAAGATATCGCCAATGAGTTGGAAAATTTAATAGCGCAGGAAAAATCGAAACAAGACACTCAAACGGAAGAAAAACATAAAAGTTTAGAAAAATTAAAAGCAGAATTGGAATATTACACAAAATTGGCAGGCAGAGCAAACCGCGCAATAGAAAGAAGCGCAGATTACAATTATAGGCCAGAATCAAATGTCTCTCGCAACGCGCAAAAATATAACGAAAAAATAGAACAATTAAAATCAGAAATTGCAGAGTTGGAAGCAGAATTAGATATTCCTGGCACAAACACCAACTCCGATGTGGAATAATAAATCCATTGCATTTAACAAAAAAGCACAAATTTTTGTGCTTTTTTTTGTGCAATTTATTAAAATTTTGCTTAATTTTTATTAAAATTAAAAATTTTTTATATTTTTTTAAATTCAATAGCGTATATTTTTTATTAAAACATAATTTTTTATATGTATTTTAAAATTTAAGCATTATTTAATAAAATTTTTTGCTTTTTTATTAAAATTTTAAGTTTTTTCATAATTTTTTATTAAATATTACTAATTTTTTTATAATTTTTATTACTTTTTTAGCATTGTCAAAAACACATTTTTAAACCCAAAATTAAAAGTTAAAATAAATTAAAAGATATTGATTTTTATTTTAATAAGTGTTATAATCAATTTAGAGGTTTATATGAGTGTAGAAGTTGTTAGTGATATAAGTATGCCAAAATATTATGTTTCAACACGTTTTATGCCCACTTCGATTCCCTCGGGGGTGGATTTATCTAACGGCATTAAAAGGTTGCTTACGTTTAAAGGCAATAGTAATGGTAATTATCTTTATTGCCAAATTGATGGTGAGTGGCAATTTTTACCGCTTGACGAAATTGTTTTTTACGCCGATGGCAGGGAAACTAATTTAAAAAATTATTTATCTGACACTGACAGTAGCAGGGCTCGTCACTCGCTTAATGATGCCTTTAAATACGATTTATTTTCAACCGCAATTTCATCACAAGGCAGGCCAATAACCCAAGTTGTAAATCAGCGCTTCTCGTTTGAAACAGTTGTAAAAATAAAAATGGGCGATGAAGAAAGATATGCGGTGGAAAGTTACGATTACGCCAAAAAAACTAAAACCGATTTTAGTTTTGACGCAAGCGGCAATGTCACTTTTACCGACAAACAATCTTTTGACAACTCTTTCACCATGCAAAAGCCAGCCAAAAAAACTTTGCTGGACGAGGGACACTTTTTAATAGAAAACAAAAACTACACTGTTGCAAATCAACAATTTGAATACACTTTAACATTTACGGACTCAAAAGGGGACAAGCATACAATAAAATCTAGCGAACTTCGCCTTAAACCTAAAAAGAGCGGAAGTGATATAGAATTATACACCGGCCCAATAACCAAAGATGTATTGGATAAATATAAAAATATTGTTATCTCCACCGATGAAGGCGATAAATTTTTCAATCTTACAGATGATTTAAAAGTGTATTTACAAGAGCAAGTTGAAGCGCAAAGGGCGGAAAAGTTAGACGCTAGTTCTCTAAACTATAAAGTTAACTTGCAAGGTCAAGATAACAACAAGCAAATTATGGTCAATATAGGCGATATGTTTGCAGATAGGGAATGTTCAATCCCACTAAAAAATTCTTTAGTCGGCTTATATATTGGCAAACAAATTTTTGTTCGCCACGGCGGGGAAATTATTCAAACCCAGCCGCTAACCAGCCAGCAAGTTAACATCCCATATCAAACAAACAAATATATGGAAGAGGCAATTTTCCACCCAGATGAGCCATTAACTGACAATCGATATTTAAAATTGCAGTCGGGCAAATATGTAAAGGAAAAGGAAGCAGTTAGGCCGGTTGGCTATGTTTATGCGGATGCCGCCACTGCCAATTTTGATGCTTACGTTTTCTATTATGGCGAGGACAACAAGCAAAGCATAATACTCACCAAGGAATTTGTTAATGGCAAGGGCAGCACTTTTAAATATAAAGATATAACCCTAAACCGAGTACATTCCCATAAAATTGTTCGTTCAACCAAATCGCTTGCCAAATGCCCTGTTTGGAGGGTAACAAATTTTGAAGACGGCAGTGCAGATAATTTTGATAACTCCAAAATATTAGAAGAAGGTAAAAACACAACAGAAGAGGATTATAACGCTGCCAAAATTTTGGTTGAAAGCAATTACAAAGAGGGCAAGTTTGTCCCAGAAGATGTTTTGGTAAAAGATGGCGATAAAACTAAAATAGAAAAGTTAGATGCCAAAAACAAAGCATATGTTGAAAGCGAACAATTTTACACTCCAGATAGATATTCGCAGTCTAACGAATTTGACTTTATTCGCAAAAACGAAACAACAATAAAAAATGGCAAAATAGTTGGTGGCCCAACTTTTAGTTTTGGCGATGCCATGAAAAGTGATTTTAAAAAATGGGGGGCTGCATTTGGCTATGGCCTGCAAGCAACATTTAGCGATATTGGCATACTTGTAACCCTTGCTGCACCAGTTGTAACGGCGGGCGCGTTCATTGGCTGGCTTGGAACAGGCGTTGGCTTGCTAGCAAAAAATATTGTTAAAGCAGCAACAATTAACCACAGGAAAAAACATTATAAAGATACCCTTTTAGAGGGCAGAAAAACTGTTAAAACCGACTTAAACAGCCAATATCAAACCCTGTCTGCTGAATTGATGGATGCTTCAGAAGAAAAATTAAAATTTGTGGAAGCAAATTTCTTGCAGGCTTGCGATAGTTACGAACAACGAATAATTTCGTTAAACGAATCGTATTACGATTCATCCTTTAAATTTGGCGATAAAGTTACCGAGGCCAATGCTACCTTATATTCCGAAGCGCTAAGAAGCTATAAAAAAGAAATGAAAGAGTTGGATAAATTATACGATGAACTTAGCGCAACCGAATATAATAATAGGCGTAAAGAAATTGAATCAAGGTATGAAAATTTAGCCCAAATGGGTTTAACCCACAAAGCAGATAAAGATAGCGCAGAATTAATGGAAAAGGCACAAACATATAAAGCCTTTAACCTTATTAAATATTTCTATTTACCGCTATCAGCAGATGCAAAGCGCCACACAGATTTAATAAATCAGTTAAATAAGGTATACGATGATGAATACACAAAGGAAGAAGATAGAGATTTACATCCACGCGATAAATATATTGATGAAAAATTAGAGTTAATTAACAAAATAAACTATAACTTTAAGTATGGCGAATTTACTAAATCTGGTGACCTAACCAAAAAAGCAAAATTTAAAAGCAAATTAAGCAAAGAGGAATTAGAGTTTTTAAATAGATTTATGAAAACTTCTTTATTTGAAGTTTTAAAAGCAAAACATTTGGAAGAAATAAAATTAGATAAAAGCAATATTTTAGAAGTTGGCATTTCAGCCGTAGACACCCACGAACACGAGCATGAACATGAGCATGAACACGAACACGAGCATGAACATGAGCATGAGCATGAACACGAACATGAACACGAAGACGAGGCAAAACCTGATGAGGACAAAGATGGCAAAAAGCCAGCCTCCAAAAAGAAAACTACTAAAAACGCAACCAAAGCGCCAAGTATGGCTAATTTTGCCCAATATATAGCGGAAGGTCAACTTTTAAAAATGTTGTCTAGCACTGCATTTAAGCAAAAATTAAAAGAAAAAACAAATATTACAAAGGACGGCATTGCTGCCTTGCGCGGATTAATAATTCAAAGGCACGCTGAGGGTAAAACTGCCAACACAATAATAGCAAAGCAGGCAAATAAGGCAATGTCCCTAGTTTCGGACGTTGAAGATTTTGACCTTAACACCTTGCCAGAAAATATACTTAAATCCGCTTTTGACACTGGCCTCAACATGCTTGCAGATAATGCGGTTGAAAGAGAACACGCTAAAATTGGCACCAAACCGGTTGGCGTGGAAGTTAAAAGCGCTAAAATTGGCTATGTTGTTGTTGAAGATATGCTGGAAAACATCCTTAAACCAACCACTAAATTAACTAAAAAGGAAGCCAGTTTAAGGGACGGAAACAATTCTGAATTTAATTTAGAAAACACTGCAAAATTAAAAGAGAGCGAGCGAACTGAATTTATTGCTTGGCTAGAAAATCATCTATCTAAGGACATTGCAATTAATAGTGCCAAGGCAATCGATAAAGTTTTAACCAGAATTCACGATAAGCATTTGCAAGGCAAATCCGCGTATGGTGATGGAAGGGCTAAACTCACTAACGAAATTTTAGGGTTGGCTATTCAATATTTAGCAAATAAAGAACTTAAAAATTCTAACGAGTTATTAATAACTGCGGGCGAAACAAAATAACGTACATTTTTCAGGAGACTAAATGGCAAATTTTGATAAAATAGTAAATTTATGTAAAAATAGGGGTATCATTTTTCCAGGCAGCGATATTTACGATGGCCTTGCCAACACTTGGGATTATGGCCCGGTTGGTGTGGAACTTAAAAACAACATCAAACGCACCTGGTGGAAAAGGTTTGTGCAGGAAAGCGCGAATTCTTTTGGCGTAGATGCAGATATATTCATGAATAGCAAAGTGTGGGAAGCAAGCGGGCACACTGCTAGTTTTTCCGACCCTAAAATGGATTGCAAATCATGCAAAACCAGGCACAGGGCAGATAGTTTAATTTCCGCTCACAGCAAGGGTAAAGTTAACCCGGACACTATGACCAACGAAGAGATGGAACAATATATTGCCCAGCACAAAGTTGCCTGCCCAAAATGTGGCAAGTGCGATTGGACGCAAATACGCAATTTCAACCTCATGTTTTCCACCTCACGCGGCGTTACGGACGAAAGTCAAAATTTAATTTACCTCCGTCCAGAAACCGCACAAGGCGAGTTTGTAAACTTTTTAAATGTGCAACGCAGCATGCGCGCAAAAGTTCCTTTTGGCATCGCTCAAATTGGCAAAGCGTTTAGAAACGAGGTCACCCCCGGCAACTTCACTTTCCGCACAATAGAGTTCGAGCAAATGGAGCATCAATGGTTCTGCAACCCTAAAGATAGTTTAAATTATTATGCCGAGTTTAAACAAAAGGCTATGGACTATTTGTTGTCTATTGGCTTTAAGGCAGAAAATTTGCGCTTTCACGACCATGACAAACTTGCCCACTATGCAAAAGCCGCGTGCGACATACAATACAACTACCCAATTGGTTGGGAGGAATTAAATGGAATTCACCACCGCGGCGATTGGGATTTAACCAGGCATCAAGAATTTAGTGGCAAATCCATGCAATATGTTGACCCATACACCAACGAAAAATATATTCCAAATGTTATAGAATATTCAATTGGTGCAGATAGGTTAACTTTGGCAGTGTTATGCGAGGCCTACGATGAGGAAAAGTTGCCCGATGGCGACAGCCGCGTCGTGTTGCACTTCCATCCAGCAATTGCGCCATACAAGGTTGCAATTTTGCCATTGCAAAAAAATTTAACCGACAAAGCGCGTGAGGTTTACAACCAACTTAGCAAATATTTCATGGTAAGTTTTGACGAGGCAGGCAGCATTGGAAAACGTTATCGCCGCCAGGACGAAATTGGCACTCCACTTTGCGTAACAATAGATTTTGAAACGCTAGAAAACAACACAGTAACCGTCCGCGATAGAGATAGCATGCAACAAATTCGCCTAAATATTAGCGACCTTGTATCTCATATCAATAAAGTTATAGAATATTAAAAGCCCACCCGCTTTTAATATTTTTTTTATTATTTTTTCCTAGTTTTTATATATTTTATTTCTTTTTTATTCAAACGACTTATTTTATAAAACCACCAAGTTTATCTATAGAAAAATGATAAATATAAAGACAACCAACTCTTTCGTCATTCCGACTAAGAGATACACTCGACTTGTTTCACTCGCTCGGTATGACAAACTAGTACAACTTTCAAAATAAGCACATCTGTCATTCCGCCTAAGCGCCAGTGAGCGGAGTGAACCTCAAAAAAGCGTCAAGATACACTCGACTTGGACGGAAGTCCTCACTCGCTATGACAGATTAGTATACTTTTCTAGATAAGCACATCTGTCATTCCGACTAAGCAAATACGGGGTTCACGCAAAACCTAAAAGGTTTTGTGGGGAAAAGGAACAAACAAATGAAAGCGCAATTTATGAATACTTGGAATAAATAAGCAAGAATGCAGTTTGTGACGTGAGAGTGAATCTCTCTAAAAGTTCTTTTATAAAAAAAGGGAGCAGTGTTTGTCCCTTAATTATTATTTTTTAAAATATTATTCAAATACTTTTTAACATTAAAGTATTTTTTGTATGTAACTAAATCTTCCACCACATAACCATCCTTTTCAAAGCAATCAAAAAATATTACATCTTTTTCATTTTTTAATTTTGGGTTTGCTGTAAAGAAAATCTTATTTTTGTACGGAAGATTTTTAAATTGTTCATAATGCTCTAATTCAAAATTGTTTTGGTCGTTATATTTAATAATAATGTTGTTGTAGTTAACTCTCTTTTTACGCCTGTCCCATTGTTCTTTGGCTTCTTTAAATGTTTTATAATGTAAAAATATTATTTCGCAATCTAAGCATTTCCCAATAACAACTGATTTGGCATTTTCTCCCCCCCCCTTAGTTTTTCAACGAGTTCTTTTTGATACTTTGAATCTTTAAAATGGATTTCAGTAATTTCAGCATCTAAGTGGGCTTTTAAATCTTTTACAAATTGAATAAAATCATGAGAAAATAAAAACAAACCGCAAGTTGGGGTTTTATATTGCAATCCATAATATTTATACACAGAAGCACCTGCCCAACAATTATTAGAAATTATAGTAAAATCTTTATTTTTTAATCCTATTCTTCTTATAGACTTTAATGTTCTTTTAATTTTTTCTTTTATAGACATATTATCATTTTACCAAGTTTAACTGCCCGTGTCAACTTATTTTGCTTTTGCGTGCAGCGATAAAAGTTTATAGTAAATTTTTGCAAGTTGCTTGGGGCTTTCTTTCATGCCGTTTCTTAGCCAGCAAAGTTCAATGCTTAAAATTTCGCCAATAAACATACAAACAGAATATTCCCGTATTTTGCTGGATTTATTTTGTCTGTTAGCCAAATACATTGCGCCCATTTCGTAACATCGGTGTATAATTGCATCCATGTTTCTATCTAGCAAAATTTTGGTGTAATCCGCATATTGCTTAAACTTTTCAAGCGTGGTTTGCATAATGTTTGGCACATTAAAATTTAAACTGCGCTTTTGTTCAATTTCGTCAATTGTTTCAAAAAAACACTTAAATATAAATTTTTCAATAATATCTTCTTTTGATGTGTAATTCCTATAAAACCCCATGCGGCTAACGCCAGCGCGGTTAATAATTTCAGTTATTGTAATGTCCTCCATTGGCTTGTTCTTTAACAGGTCAAACAGGGCGGTGGTTATGCAATCGGTAACAAACATATTTGTGGGGCTAATGCGCTTTTTTTCTATTCTTGTTAAACTTTCCATTTTTTCTCCAAGCAGTTACAATTGTAACATTAAAACAAAAAAAAGTAAACAAAAAAAGGCGTTGCGCCTTTACTTTATGTTTACATTTGCAATAATATCTACACTTACTTCTTTAATAAATTGAATTGTAATTTTATATTGCCCAACCGATTTTATGCTAGGGAAATCTTTAACCATGTTTTTAGTAACATTAATCCCGTCCTTAGTTAGGGCGTTAACAATTTCTTGCTTTGTAATTGAACCAAACGCCTTGCCGTTGCTGCCCACATTTAGTGTAAAATTATACACCTTGTTTTTAATTTTGTTGGCAATTTCTTGTGTGCTTTTAACCATTTCGCCATGATGATACGCTTTGGCTTCAACTTTGCCTTTATTGTCGTTTAAATTGCTTGCATTTGCCTCCACCGCAATGCCTTGTTTAATTAAAACATTAAGCGCATAGTTTGGGTTAACATCAATAATGTCTCCCGCCTTGCCTTTGCCTTTAAGGTCCTTTTTTAAAATTACTTTCATATTCCACCTAATTTAATTCTAGCATATTTTATTTGCCTTGTCAATTTTATTTAACAATTTAACAAATTCAATTAACATTGACAAAACAACAAATATTTGCTACAATAAAAATATGAATAAAAACACAATTGACGATATCAAAATAAAAATGGGCATAAGTTCGCTTTCTGGCAGCGAAGTTGTAACGCTGGACAACAAAAAAAATATTGCCACCTATAACGGGCTGGCAGTGGGCACTGACGCACGGAAATATATTCAACAGTTGTTTGGCATCATCGGTTTTTGGGACAATAAAATGGTAGACGATTCGGTGTGCGATGGCCTTTCTTATTTTGTATACATTAAAAACAATGGCAAAAATATAAAATACCAGGGCAAAAATAAATTTCCATTTAATTTTAACCAATTTTTGCTTTTAATTAACGAGGTGAAAAATGGCTAAAACAAGTTTAGATATTTTTGAAATTGGCGGGGCAAGCAATTCATTTAGCGATTTTGAAAACAGCATATTTCGTGCAATAGATTCAATTAAAGAATATTTTGATGTCGAATATGCGGACATGATTCAAGAAAAGATGATGAACGCGGACTATTTTTTTGTTCATCGAACAAATTTTGCAAAAGCGCAAGATGAATATGTTGCTAAATCACAACAAGTTTTAGAAGAAATTTTTGGTTGTGCAAAGATAAATGATTCGCCTAAAAAATTAGAGATAGTTTTAGATATAGTAAATCTTTTTTATCAAACGCGGGAGGAAAGTAATAGGTTCACTTTCCCATATAAATTTTTGCACGCATTAAACAGTCATTCCTCCGCGTACAAAGATGTTTTCGAGGAACTATATTTATCGCAATTCAATGATAGGCAATCGTACAAAGCCGGCATGGACGACCTAAACAACTATTTTGCCAACAAAATTTTAGTTAATTATTATAAAATAACCGCGCAGTTAGCAACAAAATTAGAGCAAGTTAAATCAATTTTAATTGAAAATGAAGCCGAACTAAATAACTTAAAATTAAAATATAACGCAAGCCGCAACACAAATTTTATGGCGCACTTTAATTATTATAACTCGCGCTTAATTCCCATCCTTCAACAGTATTTTGGCAACCATTTTGTGGATTGCCTGTCCAGGAGCGCCGACCTTAATAATAATATAGATTATGAACTTACCTATTTATTAAGCAATTACAATCTATACAAAAAGGGAACAAATAATTATTATATTAGTGAAAGCGTGTTAAAATTAGCCTTTTATTTAACCGGCAACAACTATCAAAACATGGAACAGTTGCAACAAGATACTTCCTTTTTTGCCACACTAGATAGGGCGATTGGTGAGCATGCAAATGTAATTGAAAATTCTCATAATCCGTTAGAAGAATATGCCACGGCAAATTACAGCAAAATTAGCAGGCATTTACAAGAAAAATATAACATAGACGGAAATGTTGGCCTGGATTATTTGTTAAATTCGCTAAATGATTATCGAACCATTAACAGCAATTTTTCCAATGCGGCCGCATATTATTCGCCATATGTAACTAGCAAATTAAATACTATGACTGTTGTTTCTTGCCCATACAATTATGATGACGAAACTTTAACGCACGAACTTTTACATTTGGTTTCTGCACATGGGACGAACACCGGTTTTCATGTTAACGGGCAATACACCGCACTAAACGAGGCCTTTACTGAATATTTCACACTAGATATAACCGGTTTTAAATTTAAAGATTATACAACTCATAAATTTAATGCGTACACAACAAGTTTCCCGCTATTACATCAAATGCTAAACCAAAAAGATGCCAACAACAATACAATTTTAAATAAAATTAAAAAATATTACATTACAAACAATATTTATGCTATACAAAACTATATAGACAGTAATAATTTTGCATATTTAGCACAAATTTTAGCCAAGTTAGATCAATTTTCAAAAGAAAACAATACAACCGCGGCGGCAACTTCATATTATTTGTCAAACGATATGCGGGCGTTATCAATGTTTTTACCAGACGAAAAAAAGTGTAACGAATTTAAAAATTTAATAAACAATTTAGCGTATATTTGTAACAATATTGTTAAATCGGTGCAAACAACAACCAACTTTCAAGTTTAAAAACATCTTTTTGTTAAAAATGTTTTTTATTTCAAAACACAACACAAAAAAGTATAAAATTTTTAAAATTTGCAAAAAATAATATCAAATTATGCGTATTTTGGTGTAATTTTTAAAAATTTTTAAATTTTTTTAAAATTTTATTATTTTTATGTGGAGGTTAACAGTGGACGTTGTTTGCAGAAAATATAGTTGCATTTATAACGACAAGGCAAAATGTTCAAGAAAAAATTTGGGAGTAGACAATAAATCGGACTGCGATGATATAAACATCGACAATAATAAAGTGGTGGAGGATGTTTCGCTAGATATGTTCAGCCACGAGCCCGATGTTGCGCCATATCATCATTGCAGAAATATGAATATAAATTGCAAAACACAAAATTGCATTTTTAATAAATCTGGCGAATGTTTTTCCAACGGCATTTTTGTGGGCAGCGAAAAAGAAAACGCGCCATGTAATAGTTTTGTTCCAAGATAAATTAATATTTAATATTATATTGAAAAATATGGCACTTCGCTGTGCTGTATTTTTTTATTTTATGTTTAAAACAAATAATGCAATTTGCTACGCGCCCACTTAAAATGTCATTCCGACCAAGCGTCAGCGCGTGGAACGTAACTCTTATGGATATTAACCTTACAGGAAAGAACACTTGGAACAAATAAACAAGGATGAAGTTTGTGACATTGTCATTCCGACCAAGCGTCAGCGCGTGGAGTGAATCTCTTATAATATTACCTATTGGAGAAGGAGTAATGAAGGAGAACCCTTGATGCGCCCTCATAAATAAATTCAACTTGGAGAAGGGACAATCGCGGATAACCATTGGTGCGCCCTCATAAATAAATTCAACAAAATTCTACTTTTTTTTAAAATCTATAAAAATTGCTTGACTTGGCAGGGGGGGGGGCGTGCTAAAATTATTTCATAATAATTAAAAGGAGTAAAAAATGTCTAAAACAAAATTCAAATTTACAACATTAATATTAGTTTTAATGTTATTGTTAACCCCGCTAATGTTGTCCGGCTGCAAGAACGAGGAAACACCTCCGCAAACAGTAACTTATCCAAACACAAAAGCGGGCATTATTCTTTATCTTTCATCTGCTTTGCAAAACATGTCTAACCTAGATTCCATGATTATGGACACCAGCACCACGCAAGTTTATATGGACACATCTAACGCTATAACTGACGAAAGCATTAACATGGTAACAGGCAGAACGCTTGTTAACAAAAATGTTGGCTACACAAAAACCGATAGCGGCATGGAAATGTGGGCTTATTATGAAAACGATGTATTATATTACACCACAAAAATGGGCGATGTTGTTTATAAGGATGTTATGCCAACCGACAGCATGGACGAACTTATGAGCGAAAAAAATTTATTTTTAGTAATGTTTTTATCAACCAACGCCAGAACAGTAAGCGAGGATGCTCCAAAACTAACGGAAGAAGATATCACTTCCTTTGAAGTGGTTGGCAACACATTAACAATAAATATTGCACATAAATATAGCGATAACGATGCTTACAAACGCACATTAATACTAGAAAATGGCAGGATTGCTAAATTGTATTCGTGCGAAATGGTGCATGATGCATCTTTCACGGTTTATGATTCTTCCACAACCATAAGTTACAATCAGGCTGTTACAATTCCGCCAATCCCAGCGCCAACTGATGCTGAATAATTAAAATTAAACTGCTAACTAGGCAGTTTTTTTGTTGCACTCATACAACACTAATTAATTGTTTTTATTGACAAACTAAGTTAATATTGCTAAAATTAAATCACTAGGAGAATTATGAAAGAGTACAACCATAAACAAATTGAACAAAAGTGGAGAAAGTATTGGGAAAAGAACAAAACATTTAAAACCGATGTGTGGGATTTTTCCAAGCCAAAATTTTACGCGCTAGATATGTTCCCATATCCGTCCGGGGCGGGGCTGCACGTTGGGCATCCTGAGGGGTACACCGCAACTGATATTATTAGCAGAATGAAGCGCATGCAGGGGTATAATGTTTTGCACCCAATGGGCTTTGATTCGTTTGGCTTGCCCGCTGAGCAATATGCAATAGAAACCGGCAACCATCCCGATAGTTTTACTCAAAAAAATATTAAATATTTTACAAACCAGTTGCAAAATTTAAGTTTTTCTTTTGATTGGGATAAGCAAGTTTCCACCAGCGACCCAAGTTATTACAAATGGACGCAATGGATTTTTAAAAACCTATATAACGATGGTTTGGCAAGGTGTGTGGAAATGCCGGTGAATTGGTGCGAGGGGCTGGGTTGTGTTTTGGCCAACGATGAAATTGTGGACGGCAAAAGTGAGCGTGGCGGTTATCCGGTTGTTAAAAAGAATATGAAGCAGTGGATAATAGATATCCCTAAATATGCCGAACGCTTGTTGGAGGGCTTAAACGAAATAGATTGGCCGGAATCCACCAAGGCTATGCAACGAAATTGGATTGGCAAATCCACCGGTGTGGAAGTAGATTTTAAAATTGTTGGTGGCGGCCAATTTTCTATTTACACCACCTGCATAGAAACAATTTATGGCATAACCTTTATGGTTTTAGCACCAGAAAATAAACTTGTGGACGAATTAAAACCGCGCATTAAAAATTGGGCGGAAGTGGAAAAATATCGCACCGAAACGGCAAAGAAAAGCGATTTAGAGCGCACCGAACTCAACAAAACAAAATCGGGAGTAAAACTTGACGGAGTGTTTGCAATTAACCCGGTAAACAATAAACAAGTTCCTATCTTTTTGGGGGACTTTGTGCTGGCAAGTTATGGCACAGGCGCAGTTATGGCAGTGCCTAGCCACGATCAGCGCGATTTTGAATATGCAGTTGCGCATAATATTTCAATGATACAAGTAATTGACGGCAGGGATGTATCAAAATCTGCCTTTGAAAAGCAAGATTATTTGGGCAAAGGTTGCCGCCTTATAAACAGTGAGGAATTTAACGGCTTAACAGTAGAGCAGGCAAAGGAAGCAATTACAAATAAATTAGTAAAAATGGGTGTGGGCAGGAAAAAAACAAACTAC
>CANPWT010000006.1 GCA_947584775.1 uncultured Clostridia bacterium
GCTGCCGTGTCTACTGTTATTTCGCTAACCTCGGCTGGGCTTAATGCTGCAACAATATAATCAGCAGGATTTTCGCTATAATTTATTATATCAATCTTTTCGCCGTTAAGTTCGTTTATAACTGCATTTATTCTTGCTCCTTTATTGCCAATGCAAGCACCAACTGGGTCCAGGTTAGGAACAGTGGATGTAACCGCAATTTTTGTTCTAAGCCCAGGCTCTCGCGCGATGCCAACAATGTTTACTTCACCATTATTTAGTTCAGGCACTTCCATCTCTAGCAGTTGTTTAACAAAATTTTGATGTGTTCTGGAAACTTGAACAACTGTACCCTTAAAGTCATCTTTAATATGCCTTACATAAACTTTAACTCGGTCGCCTGGCTTTAAATTGTCGCTAGGAAGAAGGTCACGCTTAGTTAACAAGCCCTCTAAGGTTGTTCCGCCAATTTCTAGGTAAATATTATCTAAATCTTTCCTTTTGACGTTGGCAACAATGATTTTGCCTTCCTTTTCTGCAATGTCTTTATAAATTGATTGTTTTTCAATCTCTTTAATTTTTTGTGTTATAACTTGCTTTGCAGTTTGAACGGCAATGCGGTTGAAATCCTTAGTGCTTTCTTCCTCAATAACTAAATCGCCAACTTTGTAACTGTGTTTAATTTGTTTTGCGTCCTCTAGGCTGATTTCCTTTTCTTCATCGTTAACTTCGTCCACAACTGTGCGATAAGAATAAATTTTAATTGTGTTCTTTTCAGGCGAAAGTTTAACTTGCGCATTTTTTGCCATACCGCTGTTCTTTTTATAAGCGGCCGTTAATGCTTGCTCTAACGCTTGAATAAAAACTTCCTCCTTAATGCCTTTTTCTGTTTCTAAATCTTTTAATGCTTCAAAAAAATCTTTGTTAATCATTTTCTTCTCCTTAAAACTCTATATATGGTGTGATATATGCAGTATCTACAATAGGTATAGTGATGTTTTCATTTTCGTATTGAAAGTAATACGCGGTTTCGTCCTTATCTAGGAAGGTGGCAACAAACTCTTTTAACTTGCCAATTTTGTGATAAAGTTTAACATTTACCAATTTATTTTTATATTTTTTAAATTGGAAATCGTACTTTAAAGGCTTATCTAACCCGTAACTTGAAACGTCCAAAATGTATGGGCTATCATTGGTTGGGTTAAGTTCGTCTAGTTTATCGGCAATTAGATTGTTAATTGTTACGCAATCGTCTATTGTTACACCGTTATCTTTATCGATGTAAACAACAAGGTGCATGCCGTCTGATTTTTTGCAATACTCCACTTCCACCAAGCGAATATCTTTTGGGAAAAGCGGTTTTATGCCAGCGCTTACTATTTCACTAACCTTCATATATCTCCTTTAAATAATTAGGAGTGGCGGTTGCCACTCCTAGTAATCTAAAATTAGTATAACATAGTTTTTTAAAATAATCAATAGATTTTACATTAATTTTATAAAAACTTTTGCGGTTGCAGTTGCATCGTTTACTGCGCGGTGGGCATTATCTAACACAACATTTAGTTTTTGAACAACTGTGCCCAATTTGTAATTTTTAAGACCAGGCAATTTTTTACGGGACATTTCAAGCGTGTCCATAAGTTGATTGTCAAAATTAAAGGAAAGTTTTTTGGCTGCGGCATAAATAAACGAAATATCGAAAGCAATGTTGTGGGCAACCATGGTAGAGCCATAGCAAAACTTGTAAAAATCGGGTAAAATATAGTTGATTGTTGGTGCATCTTTAACCATATCATCGGTAATTCCCGTTAAGGTTGTAATTTCACTTGGAATATGCTTAGTTGGCTTTACAAAGGTGGAAAAAATTTCGTCAATTCTGCCGTTAACCACCTTGCACGCGCCAAATTCTATTATTTCGTCCGTATTCGCATCAAAACCGGTGGTTTCCAAGTCGAACACAACATAACTGCCAGGGAAAGATTTAGTTTCTTGCTGAAAGATGTCCCCCTGCTCTAAATCGATATATTTTAACGGGAAAACGGTGTGATAATTTTGGTTAACCGATTTAAAATTGGATTTAATTTCCTCTTTTACATAGTCGCAGCGGGCAATTGTGTTGGCGGTAAAATTAAGTTTGTTGTTAAATTCCCTAAAACTGCCGTAACAGCAAACTTTTAAGCCAGGCTGCAATAAATCGCCTTTGGCTTCGTCCGCCTGACGTGGGAAAATTGAACAATATAAAACTTTGCCGTCATTTTTAAGGCTGAAATTGTAAAATACGCGCTCGTTTATTTTGGTTTCGCCATTTTTGGTGGTTGTGCGGTTAAAAGTTTTCTTTTGAGTGGACATAATTTCGCCACAAATAACCATATTTTCAACTGCCGAGGTAATTTTGGAATAGTCCACTGCCAAAGAATAATCAGTTTTGCCAATTATATCGGTGATGTTGCTTAAAGTGTAAACATTTTTTTCTTCCGCCTCTTTAATACTTGCCATTAGTTCCATGTTATTTTGGATGTTATTCTGGCTTTCGGCAACATCTTTCTTTTTAAATTCTACAGTAAAATCCGCCAAAAAACTTTCCTTAAACTTTTTTTCTATAATTTCTTGCCTATTATTCTCAGTTGCGTGCTCATAGCAAGTTGGCGTAAGGCTTAGTGTTACTTTAACTAGAATATTGTCAATTTCCACCGCGACATCGTTATATGTAAAATCTTTAGACAAACTTGGAAAGTTGTTTACAATTATAGTGTAGGCGTTGTTTGCGATTGTGCGTTTATCTAGCGGGCATTTAATTAAATTTAATTTGTAATTTACAAAATTGCCAATAGTCTCTTTTAGGGAGGAATAAATCGTTTGCTGGTTATTTTCGTTTGGTGTAAAGAACTCGGGGTTATATAAAAAATTTACGCAACAAACATTTGCGTTTTCGTTATACTCTGCGTTTTTAAATTTTAAGCCAGAAAATAGCCTATCTAATATGGCAATTTTATCTTCCATGCCTTTATTATAGCAAATAAAAAAAGATGTGTCAAGGTTAAAATTTAACACATCTACATGGCAAATTGAAGTATATCCACCAATATGACAAAGCCTAAAAGCACAAACAAGCCTACGTTGTTTATTGTGTTAACGACTTCCCTTTTAATTGGTTTTTTGCGTATCCACTCTATTAACACAAACAGCATTTGACAGCCGTCCAGCGCTGGGATTGGCAGCAGGTTAAACACGGCAAGGTTAACTGCAATTAACGGCAACAACAATGTTAAATAACTTATATTTTGTTGCGAATATGAGGCTATCATATTAATTGTTGTAACCGGCCCACCCAGGCTTGTTATTGCAAGTTTGCCCGTGATTAAATTGCCAAAGATTACTAAAATTTTCCAGGCCAATTTAAACGAAAATGGAATTGCTTGCCCTAAGCCTTCAAAAAAGCCATATTTGTAGTTTGCAATTTGAAATTCGCCGTTATCTTGATAGGTGGACATCAGCGACCAGCCCACATATTTGCCCTCGCTATCGTAAATTATATTAATGTTGCCGTCCAGCGCTTCAATTTTGCCCGCGCGCTTAACATTAAATATGATGGGCAATTTATCCATATAATAGGTTTTTTGATTGTCCTCAAAGGTTGAATCGGCGTCAGTTTTAAGTTGGTCTAAATTGTTAGTGTAGTCCGCTTTTAATTCATCTGCACGCTCGGAAATTAAAACGGTGAAAAAATCGTCATTAACAAAGTCAATTTTATGGTTATTTACGCCATAAATAACATCGCCTTGTTGAAGTACGCCATAATTTATGGATTGCTCGGTTACATTGTTTACTTGAACTAAATCGTAGCCCACGCAAGTTAAAAGAATAAACGAAAAAATAATTGCACTTAAAAAATTAAAAAATGCACCACTAAAAAGCACAATTAAGCGTTTCCACGGGGGCTGATTATTAAATGCAAGCGGATTATTTGGGTTGGTTTCGTCCTCGCCTTCAAACGCGCAATAGCCGCCAAGCGGAAAGGCACGAAGCGAAATAACTTCCCCATTTTTCTTTTTCTTTTGCAAAATTTTTGGGCCAAAGCCAACGCTGAATTCGTTTATTTTAAATTTTAAAATTTTACCTGCTGTGTAATGCCCCAACTCGTGAATAAGCACCATTAACAACAAAACAACAATGGCTAACAGAATATAGCCAATGTATTTAAAAACTGTTAAAGCAGATAACAAATTGTACATTTAAACCTTTAAAATTATATTATAAATATTCCCCAAAAATGCTAAAACAAAGCAATAATTAAAAAAAGATAAATAAATGCAATAACAAAAATTAGCGCGTCCACTCTATCCAGCATGCCTCCATGACCAGGGATGAGATTTCCGCTATCTTTTACCCCGGCGTTGCGCTTGATTTTGCTTTCAAACAAATCGCCACACTGACCTAAAATTGAGCCGACCACGCCCAAAATTAAAAATGCCCACCATTGAAGGTTGTAAATTTCTAAAAACGAGTTCCAATCGGCAACATTTTTCATAATTGCAAACACAATCATGCTGGCAATAACGCCGCCAACCAGCCCGCCTATTGCCCCACTAATGGTTTTTTTAGGGCTAATTGTAGGAGCAAGTTTTGGGCCTTTAATGAGCGAGCCAACAAGATAAGCAAGCGTGTCTGTTAGCATTGGAATTAAAAATGTTAAAACAAGCAAAGCAACCGAAATGTTAGGTATTCCTATAAATTTATCTATATGATTTATGTTTACAATAAGCATTGTAATAAATGCGGGATAAATGCAGCAAATTAGCGTATTTAAAGCGGTTGTCCACTTCGTTTGTGTAGTTTCTTTTTTATTCTTAATGCATTCCACAACAAACACAATAAGTAAATAAATTGGAAGGGCTAAAATTTGAAAACAAACGGCAAGGCTAAAATTAATGCCTGGCACAATTTCTAAGCAAATAATTGCAATGGCATAGTTAACAACTGCGTACAAAACAACCATAAATCGGTTGGTTTTATTGTTCATTAAATTGCAAATTTCCATTGAAGAAACATAAACAATGAAAAGCGCAAACAAATCAAAAATATATTCCCCAACATAAGGAATAAATTTAAAAACAATAGATAGCAAAGTTGCTAAAACTATAACTACACTAGCAATTAATCTTTTTTTCATACTATTCCTTTATTTCGCCAAACCTTCTATTGCGGCTCATGTAAATTTTTAAAGCCTTAACTAAATCCTTTTTAGAAAACGCTGGCCATGGAGTTTTTGGGAAATACCACTCGCTATACACCGACTGCCATGGGAAAAAGTTGCTTGTTCTAATTTCACCCGAGGTGCGAATAATAAAGTCCACCGGCAAAAGTTCGGCCGTGTATAGATATGAATTAAATGTTTTTTCGTCAACCTGGCTTATGCCTGATTTTATAATTTGGTTAACCGCATTTAAAATTTCCTGCCTGCCGCCATAATTTATGCATGGGTTTAAAATAAAGCCGGTTTTGTTTTTGGTTTCTTCCATAATTTTTTTGGCTTTTACCCTAACCGTTTCGGGCAAGCGAGCATCGTCCATATCGCCCGAAATTATTATTCTAACATCTTTATCCATATACTTTTCGAAATATTCATCCAGCATATTATCAAAAAGTTCCATTAAATAATTGACTTCGCTAACTGGTCTATTCCAATTTTCCTTAGAAAAACAAAAAATAGAGCAATTTTTAATGCCAAGTTCGTGTACAAAATCTATTTGCTTTTTTAATGTGTTAAAGCCAATTTTGTGGCCAAAACTACGCGATAATCCGCGCCTTTTAGCCCACCTGCCGTTGCCGTCTATTATGAAGGCTATATGTTTTGGCATGCGCTTATCTGATTTTAATTTTTCCAGATTCATTAAACCTCCATAATTTCTGCAATTTTCTTTTCGCAAGCACGGTCCGCTTTTTCAGTAAACCCATCTAGTGTTTTTTGAACATCTTTTTCAAGAGATGCAAGTTCATCCTCGCTAATTTCTGCATTTTTTTTCATTGTTTTAAAAACATCTAAGCAATCACGCCTAAAATTACGCATTGCAATTTTGCTTTCTTCCAACAATTTTTTGGCATCCTTTGTGTATTCTCGCCTGCGCTCCTCAGTTAGCATTGGGAAGTTAACGCGAATAATTTTGCCATCATCGCTTACCGATACCCCCATATTAGCCGCTTCAATTCCTGTTTTAATTGCTTTTAAAGTGGAATTATCCCACGGGGAAACAACCAACATCCTAGCGTCCTGCACAATTATATTTGCAGTTTGATTAATTGGCGCTTTTGTGCCATAATAATCAACTTTAATATTCTCTATTAATTTTGGGTTAGCCCTACCCACCCTAATTAGCATGAGTTCATCAATAAAGCGATTAAACTGCTTATTTAAATTTTCCTCATACTCCATTAAGGACATTTCAACATTTTCGTTCATACATTCTCCTTAAATTATATTAACGAATTTTTAAAAAAATAGCAAACAAAACATGCAAATATAATAAAAAAACCGTGTCTGAGCACGATTTTTTATATTATTTGCTCTGCGCAGCAACTTCCGCTGCGAATTGAAAGGGATAAATCCCAATCATTTTCGCATCTTGTTAGTTTATATTACTTGCTTTGCGCTGCTACTTCCGCTGCGAATTGAAAGGGATAAATCCCAATCATTTTCGCATCTTGTTAGTTTATATTACTTACTTTGTGCTGCTACTTCCGCTGCGAATTGAAAGGGATAAATCCCAATCATTTTCGCATCTATGCTGCTACTTAAACACTCTATTCGCAATAGTTTTTATTTGCTTTGTATTACTTGCTTTGTGCTGCTACTTCCGCTGCGAAATCGTCATTGCGTTTTGCTAGCCCTTCGCCCATTACCATTAAAACAAATCTTCTTATGGTTATTTTTTCACCAATTTTTGCAATAAATTCGGTTAAAACATCTTTAACTTTTTTCTTGCCGTCTGGATCTTTAATGTATGGTTGTTCTAGCAATACCACTTCTTCGTAGTATTTGTTCATTTTACCATCAACAATTTTATCTACCATAGCGGCAGGTTTGCCTTCGTTTAATAATTGAGCACGGTTGATTTCACGCTCTTTGGCAACAACATCTTGTGGTAGTTCTTCAACACTTACACAAATTGGACGGCTTGCAACAATTTGCATTGCGATGTTGTGAGCAAACTCATGCAACTCTTCGTTTTTTGCAACAAAGTCGGTTTCGGTGTTAATTTCAACAAGGGAAGCAAAACTTCCGTTGCCATGAATATAAGATTCAATAAAGCCTTCGGCTGCTATTCTGCCCTCTTTTTTAGCGGCTTTGGTTATGCCTCTTTCACGCAAAATTTCAATTGCCTTATTTGTGTCGCCATTAGCGTCTGTTAAGGCTTTTTTGCAGTCCATCATGCCTGCACCTGTTAAATCTCTAAGATTTGCAACATCTTTTGCTGTGATATTCATAAATTCTCCTTTTATTCAGCCTTAGGCTCAGATTTTTCTTTTTTAATTACTCTTTTTTTCTTTTCAACAGGTTTGTCTTCGTCTTTAACAATTTCGCCTGTCACCACACTTTCCATGCTAACTTCTTCGTCATTTCCGTTTAAATCGTGAAGAACAACGCCGCCCTTAGCCTCTAAAATAGCATCGGTTAATGCGCTTAAAATTAATTTAACGCTGCCAATTGCATCGTCATTTGCTGGGATGCAAACGGTTACATCGTCTGGGTCGCTGTTGGTGTCCACAATGCCAACAACCGGAATGTTAAGCCTTTTTGCTTCTTTAACTGCAATGTGTTCGGTGTGTGGGTCTACCAAAATGATAAGGCCTGGCAATGCGGTCATATCTTTAATGCCGCCAAGGTTGAACAACAATTTATCTCTTTCTTGTTTAAGTTTGATAACTTCTTTTTTAGGAAGAAGGTCAAAATCGCCCATAGCCTCCATATTGTTAAGTTTGTTCATCCTATCAATTCTTTTCCTGATAGTGGTAAAATTGGTTAATGTGCCACCCAACCAACGGGTGTTAACATAAAACATGCCAGCGCGCTCTGCTTCCTGCTTAACGGTTTCGCTTGCTTGTTTTTTAGTGCCAACAAATAGCACAGTTGCACCAGACATAACCTTTTCTTTAATATAAACATAGGCTGCGTCTATTTGTTTTGAAGTATCCTCTAAGTTTAAGATATGGATATCATTCCTATCTGTGTAGATATACTTCTTCATTTTAGGATTCCATTTCCTAGTTTGGTGACCAAAATGACATCCGGCCTCCAATAATTGTTTCATTGAAATAACTGACATAATTTTCCTCCTGTTTGTCACTTCCCCAGCAGTCCTCTTGTTACACACCGCGTTTGCGGAACAGACTAACAATCGTGCTGGGTGCTTATTCGTTAAACTTAGCTATTGTAGCAAATTAAAATGTTTCTGTCAATAAATTTTATTAAATTTTTAAAATTTGCTAATTTTTTAATTCTATTAGGCCCTTGCATTAGATATTTTGTTTATAAATTATCCTCTTGCCCAAGATTTTCATCATTTGAATTATTTAATGTTTTTTGACAATGCTTTTTAAGGTTCCTTTTTGCTTGTTTAACATTTTCCTCAACTTGTTTATTTAGCCTTTTAATTCGCTTTTCCATATATTTAGAAGTTATATTTAATTTTGGTAAATTCAATTTTATTAAATTTTTATTGTTTTCTAAAAACCACGTATCATAACATGTTTCTAAATTTGGTAAATCTAGTTCGGTTAACGATCGATTGTTGTTTAAAAATCCAAGTCCAACCGTTGTTAATTTTGGTAAATCTAGTTCGGTTAACGATCGATTGTTGCATAAAAATCCAAGTCCAACCGTTGTTAATTTTGGTGCATATAATTTTTTTAAAGATTCATTTCCCCATAAAAAGCAATCCCCTACTGTTGTTAAACTAGGCAAATCTAGTTTGATTAATGATGGGTTATAAAATAAAAAGTAATCCCCTACTGTTGTTAATTTTGGTAAATTTAATTTAGTTAATGATCTATTATAATCCAAAAAATAATCACCAATGGACACTACATTTTGCAAATTTAATTCGGTTAATGATGTATTATAACTTAGAAAACAATTCCCCAATTCTATTACATTAGGGTTGGTATAGCCAACAATTGAATTAGATTTTGATAAGGTTAAACCAACTTCTTTGCCGTCTATAGGGGTGAAAACGATGGTTTTGCTGCCATCTTTGTTTTTAACTACATCTAGGTTAGATATTTCACCCAAACTTTGTACAAAAGCATCTTCATATCCATGAGCACCATGTTGTGGTTTAACAGTGTTGGTTTGTTTGTCTACAACATAGTTGTCTGCAAGGATGTATCTTGCCTTATCAAGTTCTATAACTCGACCATGGTTTAAAATTATGTTGTTTTCACAATAACAAATGCCATTTATTTCCACATTAACCTTATAAAATTTACCGTCTCCACCCAAGCGGTAACCTGGAATTTCGAAATTTTTATCGAAGGATAGCAATTTTATGCCATAGGTTTTTGTAAAGGATTCAGTTAGGCCGGGGATAATATTATCTAGGTTATTGCTAAAAGTTGCGTCTGGGTTATTTACTGTGTGATTATACCTGTTTTTAATGGACAATGTGCTTTGATTGCCTTTGGAAAATTGAATGCTAATTACACTTGTGCCATACTCGTCCTGTCTGGTTGGCCGAGTAAAATTTTTTCGTTTAATTTTACCCACATCTTTTTTAACGGCAAACCATACGCGGCATTTATTTAGTCTGCCGCCGTTAAATGTGCAAAGTTTTTCTCCCTCCGCATAATATTTTTTAAAGGATTGAACTTCTTCTTCCGTTTTGCATTCTGGGTAAAGGATGTAACCTGCCTCGTCTAAAAGTTCTTCGGGCGATTTTACTTCGCGTTCGCTAATCTCAGCCTTTTCAACATCAACGAAGCTGAAAATAAAAGACTTAAATTCGTCCTGCAGCGGCAAAACATCCTCGTACAACGAGCGGGATGGCGCAAAATGGTTAGAAATGACATTTGAAAGCACGCCCTCATGCTCTAAAATTGTTGGAAAAAGTTCCCTACATAAATGTGCAAAATTTTCGCCATAATGTTTTTTTATAAATTTTAAATCCTTACCTTCCATTAGCCGTACACCCTTTTTAAAACGTATTTTTTATCTTTTGTGTTGAAACCAATTATGTGTTCCTTATATTGTTCAGCAATTGCCTTATCTTTAACAAGTTCAAAGCAAAGGCTATGCACATAGTTTAGCGAGCGAGTGTTAAGCCAATGCTCTGGAATAATTAAAACATCACCCATCTCGGGCTGACGAACACCAAAAAACTCTAAGTTTAACGAATGTTGAATTTTTTTATTTTCTAACACATATTCGCCAAACTCGCCTTTTTTTACCACGGTTAATTTAATTAAATTTGACATGTTATTCACCGATTAAATCTTGATAGATTTTTAAAACTTTATCTATTATTTTTTCATCGCGTTCAATTTCAAGGTCATGCTTAGCCTCGTTTATATAAAACAAAACGCCCTCGCCCTCGTTTACGCCTTCCATCGGGGTTATTGGAATTAAAATTGTGTATAATTTAGATAAAGTTTCGCTAATTTCTAGTGGAATAACGGCAATTTGTTCAAACTCTATTGGCTTATTGTCCTCGCCATAAAGTGTGATGTTTTCCGTGTTATTTTCGTCTAGGATTTGTTCAAGTGGGTCGTTTACTTTTTTTGCTTTTGGTGTTTTAATTTCATCTCTTAAATCTTTCATAATCTCTCCCTACTATCTAGATAATCTTGTAAAATTATTGAGGCGGCAAATGAATCTAACTTTTGTTTGCGTTTGCGCCAATCTTTTTCGCGCTGCTTTAACATATCTTCTGCCATGACGCTTGTTAGACGCTCATCCACAAACTCAGTTTTTACATTTGTTAAATTGGCAATTTTGCTAACAAATTGGCGGGTTAATTTTGCAATTTCTTGCTCCTCGCCCTGCATATTTAGTGGCAAACCGCAAACAATTTCTTCCACCTTAAAATCTTTAATGAGTGTTGTAAAATACGCAATGTCCGCCTGCTCATTTTGCCTAACATAAGTTTTGTAAGGCGTGGATATAATTTTAAGTTCATCACTAAACGCTATGCCAATGCGCGACATGCCAAAATCAAGCCCCATAATTCTCATACAATATATATTAACATAAAATAAAATAAAAGTAAAGTGATAAGTATATTTAAAATAAAAGAATTAAAAAGTTAAATAAAAAAAATCTCCGAGCGGAGATTTTTATTAATTATTTTCTTTCTTTTTAGTGTTGGATTTAACTTCGTCTTTAATGTCGGTTATAATTTCCTTACCCTTTTCCACGCCTTTTTCAACAGTGTCGCTTAAAGGTTTATTACATTTACAAGCAATTGCACCAATAACAAAGCCAATACCTACGCCAATTAATAATTCTTTCATATTTCCTCCTACTTTATTTTTTGCGGAAATTGTAAAAATATGTAGGATTAGTGAAGAACTATTTGTTAGTTTTTTCCAATTTTTCTTTATAATTATCTACTGCCAATTTTAGGCAATCTATGCAAAAATCTATATCTATTGGCTGGTCATCGCCCAGGGCTTTTTTAATTGAATATGGGTCTAAAAACAAGCCAATTACAAGTTTGCCGGTAACCATTTCGGCAATTGTGGAGCAAATTGCAATTATGTATGGGTTGGCCTGCGCGCGGAAATTGCATTTTGTTATAACCGCATTTTCCACCCTAAGCGAAAATTCTACATGGGCGGTATTATCTTCGTTATACAAATCTGCAATGCCGTCTGGTTTAGAAATTCTGCCCGCATTAACCGGGTTGTTTAATACATTTAAAACTACTTGGCTATACATTATTTATCCCCCTTTCTTTTACGAGTTTTCATGCCATAGGTTGAAGAGAAACTGCGCAATTCTTCCACTGCTTTGGCAATTATTGCAATTGCCTCGTCAAGTTGCTCGTACGAATTATGTTTGCTTAGGCTAAACCTGATTGTGCTGCGCGCATCGTCATTTTTTAAGCCAATGGCTTGTAAAACATGGGAAACTGTTAAACTATTGCTTGTGCAAGCGCTGCCAGTTGAAACTGCAACGCCCATTAAGTCTAGTTTAGTTAACAAACTTTCGCCGTCCACACCGGTAAATGTTGCCGATATAATTTGTGGAACTTTTTGTTTAACAGGCGCATTGATTACAACATTTTCAATTTCGGTTGTTAGTTTTGATGTAAAATATTCGCTAAGAAGGCGCAATTTGTGTTTGTTTGCTTTAATATCGCGGTAAGCAATTTCACTTGCTTTGCCAAAGCCAACAATTGCAGGAGTGTTTAATGTTCCGCCACGTTTGCCCCTTTCCTGATTGCCGCCAAAGATTATTGGGTCTATTTTAACTTTGTTAGAAACATATAATGCGCCAACACCCTTAGGACCATAAATTTTGTGGGCAGAAATTGTTAATGCGTCTATTTTTAAATCGTCCACATCAATTTCCATATTGCCATATAATTGAACGGCGTCTGTGTGGAAAATTATGCCTTTTTCATGTGCGGTGTAAGCAATGGCTTTTAGGTTTTGGATTGTGCCAAGTTCGTTATTAGCGGACATTATTGAAATTAAAATTGTGCTTGGCTTGATTGCTTTTAAAAGTTCGGTAAAAACTACAAAACCATTTTTATCTACGTCCAAATAGGTTACATTAAAGCCATTTTGTTCAAGATAACGGCAAGCGCCCAAAACGGACTCATGCTCTATTTTTGTGGTTATAATGTGGTTACCCTTGTTGCTGTTTGCCATTGCAATGCCAACGATTGCCCAGGTGTTGGCTTCACTGCCGCTGGATGTAAAATAAATTTCGTTACTTTTGGCATTGATAGATTGCGCTATAATATCGCGGCTGTTATCTACCAGGCTGGCAGTTGCCCTACCAAAAGAGTGAACGGAACTTGAATTGCCATAGTTATCTGTTAAAACAGGCATCATTGCATTTAACACTTCCGCGCTAATCATTGTGGTGGACGCGTTGTCTAAATAAATTTTTTCCATTTTTACTCCTAGTATCAAAAATATTTATTGAATTTTAACATGATTGGCGTATTTTGTCAATAGCAAAAAATAAAATAAATTATTATTTTTATTATTTCTTATTTAAAGTTTGCTAAACAAAAAAGGGGTTGCCCCCAAATTTTAGTTAGTTGTTGCATTTGTTAATGAACTCCACAATATCGTCATATGGATTTAAGCCCACCATGCTATCAATTTTTTCCCCATTTTTAAAGCAAATAATTGTTGGCACGCTAAATATGCGGAAACGTTTGGCAATCTCCTCACTTTCGTCTATATCAACATTGTAAACATTAATATCTTTATGTTGTTCGCTAACCTTTTCCATAATAGGTTTTAACATCCTGCAAGGCATACACCAAGTTGCGGAAAAATCCACCACTGATAATGTTTTGCTGGCGATTGCATCGTCAAAATTTGTTGAATTTAAAACTTCCATTTAACCCTCGATTAGTTTATTTATTATATGGCAACACATTGTGCACGCCATACTTACAGGATAGTATACCACACTTGCAACCGTTTTGCAATCAAATTTGGTTGCTTTTTGTTTAGTATAACAAACATCCAACTTTTTTATTCCCTCGCTTAGCACAAATTTCCTAAGTATTTTGGCAATTGGGTCGTAACTTGTTTTTTTAATGTCCGCAACGGTAAAATTTGGGTTTTCTTTATATCTATTTCCCGCCCCGCAAGCACAAATTATGTATTTATTTATTTGATTGGTGTGTTTTATTAATAACTTTTTGTTTTTAATGTCGTCTATGCAATCGGCAACAATGTCGTAGTTGTTGAAATTGATATTATTTATTGTATTTTCGTCCAATTTAAATGGGTAAATATCAATTTTTGCATCTGGATTAATGTTTAATAAATCCTGTTTTAATTGTTCAACTTTTAGTTCGCCAATCGTGTTTACATTTGCAACAAATTGCCTATTTATATTTGACGGGCTAACTTTGTCGAAATCCACAATGCCAATACGGTCAACGCCTGAGCGGATTAAAAATGTTGCAAGCGCGCCACCAACTCCGCCCACGCCAAAAACTATGACGCTTGCGTTTGTTAGCCTTTTTGTTTGGCTTTCAGTTAGCATCATAGTAAATCTATTAAAATACTCTTTGTTATAGCACATACTTTTTAAAATCGTGAGTTTTGATTGTGGATTTTAATGTGTTTAATACAAAAGGTTTATCAATTTTAACCTTTACAAGCGGATTATCGTCCGTTGCGTTGAATGAAATATCTTCAAGCAACATTTCCATAATTGTTTGCAGTCTTCTTGCACCAATATTTTCGTTGGTTTCGTTCTCGTCCTCGGCAATTTGGGCAATTGTGTCGATAGCGTCCTCAGTGAACTCTAAATCCACATTATCAACCTTTAATAGTTGCTGATATTGGTTTGTTATTGCGTTTTGCGGAATTGTTAAAATTTGTTTAAAATCTTCCTTGTTTAAACTGTCTAATTCCACCTGTATTGGGAACCTGCCCTGCAACTCAGGAATTAGGTCACTCACGCTTGAAATATGGAACGCACCCGCCGCAATAAATAGTATATAATCTGTGTGAACTACCCCATATTTTGTATTGACAACACTGCCTTCAACAATAGGTAAAATATCGCGCTGAACGCCCTCTCGCGAGACATCTTGCCCGTTGTTTTTCTTGGCTGCAATTTTGTCTATTTCGTCTATAAATATAATGCCTTCTTGCTCGGCGCGGTAGACTGCCTCTTTGTTTAATTGGTCTGGGTCGATAAGTTTTTCGCACTCCTCTTCAAGCAGCATTTCTTTTGCGCGTTCGACCGTCATTTTTTTCAACTTTCTAGGGGCTTTGATTATGCCGCCCATAATTTGGCCGATGTTAATTTCTGCGCCAATGCCGTCCATAAGGTTTAGTTGTTTTGGCTGTTCCCTAACCTCGATATCTATGCTATCTTTATCGTATTTGCCTTGTTTATATTCCTCATAAAAATTTGCGCGGAACAATTCAGTGTCCACATCTTCTGGCTTTCTGGCTTTTTTAAGTGGGTAAAGAACATCGGTTATTTTTTTATCAACAACCACCATTGCCCTGTTTTTAATTTTTTGGGTTTGCTCGTCCTTAACAATGCGCACTGAAGCCTCAACAAGGTCCCGTATCATGCTTTCAACATCTCTGCCAACATAGCCTACTTCGGTGTATTTTGTTGCTTCCACCTTAACAAAAGGCGCGTTGACCAATTTGGCAAGACGGCGTGCAATTTCCGTTTTGCCAACGCCGGTTGGGCCTTTTAAAATGATGTTTTTAGGCGTGATTTCTTCGCTTACAGATTTATCTAATTTACTTCTTCTATATCTATTTCTTAGTGCGATGGCGACCGCCCTTTTTGCTTTTGCTTGACCTATGATGTAGTTATCTAAATTTTTTACAATTTCTTTACAAGTCATCATACTACACCTCCTCCACAACATAATTTGTGTTTGTAAAAACGCACATACTGCTTGCTATTTCCATTGATTTTATTGCAATTTCCCTAGCGCTTAAATTTGTGTTCCTAAGCAAGGCTTTTGCAGCCGCCAGGGCAAAATTGCCGCCACTGCCAATTGCGCAAACGCCATCGTCCGGCTCGATAACATCGCCCGTGCCGGCTAATATTAGCAAGGTGGATTTATCTGCGACAATCATCATAGCCTCGGCCTTGCCATGCCCGGAAGAACGTATGTTTTTGGCGTATTCTACCGCGCTACGCATTAAACTGCCACTATATTTGTTTAACATCTTTTCAAATTCTTCACACATGGCAAATGCGTCCGCTGTGCCACCGGCAAAACCAACCACAACTTTATCGTCATACAATCGGCGAACCTTGTGCGCATTGCCTTTAAAAATAATGCTTTCTCCCATTGTAACTTGGCCGTCCCCGGCTATTACTATTTTGCCATCTTTTTTAACTGCCACGATGGTTGTACCTTTAAATTGTTGCATAAATTACTCCTTTATATTCATAGTTTTTTTAATACTGTTTAGTGCGCGTATCCTAAATTTAATGTATCGCGTTTGTTTGTCCGCCACATCTATTGGGCTAAGCAAGCCAAAATTTGCATTAATTGGCTGCACAGTTTTTGGGTCGGCATTAGATAAATAATTGTAAATGCCGCCTATAATTGTGTCTGGGTTAAAACTTATAAGTGGCTTATTGTTTAGCATGTTTAAAACATTAATAGCACAATACAGGCCGCTTGCAATGCTTTCTACATACCCTTCAACCCCGCTTAGTTGCCCGGCAATAAATATATTATTGTCCGATTTTAACCTAGAATACTTATCTAAGCATTTTGGGAAGTTTACAAAATTGTTAGTGTGCATTACGCCATAGCGCAAAAAAGTTGCATTTTCTAGCCCAGGAATAAGCCTAAACACCCGCTTTTGCTCTGGAAAGGTTAAATTTGTTTGAAACCCTACCATATTATACATTGTAGCATAATTATTTTCTTTTCTCAACTGAACAACGGCATAAGGCTTAACATTTTTGTGCGGATTTATAAGCCCAACCGGTTTTAGCGGGCCAAACCTTATTGCATCCACCCCACGGCTTGCCTGAATTTCTATTGGCATACAGCCCTCAAAAATGTTCTTTTTTTCAAAATCGTGAAGAGAAACAATTTCAGCCTTTATTAGTTCGTTATAGAATTTTAAATATTGCTCTTTATCCATTGGGCAATTGATGTAGTCTGCCTCGCCCTTATTGTACCTTGACCCCAAAAAGGCGATGTTCATATCAATTGAATCGGCGCTAATAATTGGCGAAGCGGCATCGTAAAAATACAAAAAGCCCGCGCCAAGTTTATCTTTTAATGTTTGCATTAAATTGGAAGTGGTTAGCGGCCCGGTTGCCACAACTGTTATTGCGTCCGGCTCAAAATTAGTTACTTCCTTGCAAATTATGTTTATGTTTTTGTTTGTTTTTAATTGGTTAGTTATATCTTGCGAAAAACTTTCCCTATCCACTGCCAAAGCCTGCCCAGCAGGAACTTTATGTTTATATGCTGTTTGCAAAAGTGTGCTGCCTAATAGTGTAAGTTCCCTTTTAAATACACCAGATGCTGTGTTCTCATCATCGCTTTTAAACGAGTTACTGCAAACTATTTCTGCAAAATTATCGCTATGATGAGCGGGTGTTTTTTGCTTTGTTTTGATATCGTATAGGTTAACTTTAACCCCGTGATTTGCCAAATATAATGCGCACTCGCTACCTGCAAGGCCGGCGCCAATTATATTAATTTTTTGCATAGCCACAACCTTTTGACGAGCAATAAATTGATTGTTTTGCTTTGCCAAATTTTTTAAATAATGTTTTGTTGCCACATTTTGGACATGGGTCGGCTAGCGGCAAATCCCACGAAATATAATCGCATTTTGGGTAATTTTCGCACCCAAAAAACGTTGTGCCCTTTTTGTTGTGTTTGGCGCTTACAACTCCGCCACATTTTGGGCATATTCCGGTTTCGGTGATTGAATTTAAATTTTTAGTGTTTTTGCATTGTGGGTAGTTAGAGCAAGCCAAAAATTTGCCAAATTTACCATCTCTGTACACCATCATTGCGCCACATTTTTCACATTTTACATCGCTTGGCTCGGGTGCGGCTTTGGTTAGGCTAACATTGGACATTTTGCTGGCATAATCTAATTGTTTGCTAAAATCGCTATAAAACTTTTCAACAATATCTTGCCATTTTGCCTTGCCAAGTTCAACATCGTCCAATTCCTTTTCCATATCTGCGGTGAATTTAATGTCCATTGCAGATTTAAAATACTCTTCCAAATATTCGGTTACTTTTATGCCAAGTTCGGTTGGTTGTAAGGCATTTTTAACCTGCTTTATATATTCCCTATTAAAAAGTGTGGTTATGGTTGCACCATATGTGGACGGCCTGCCAATGCCCTGCACTTCCATTTCGTGCGTGAGTGTGCCCGTTGTAAACCTTACAGGTGGCTTGGTGTATTTTTGTTCGGTTTTAATTTTTTCCTTTTTAACAAGTTCGTTTTCAGTTAGGCTTGGGATGTTTATGCCGTTCTTTTCCTCTTCTTGCGGTTTTACAATTTTTGTGTAGCCTTCAAAAATTAATGCTTTGCCAGACGCGCGGAATTTATAATCCCCCGCCGAAATATCTACCGTTAAACTATCATATTGCGCCCAACTCATTTGGCTGGCAATAAAGCGGTTGAAAATAAGAGTGTATAATTTTAAATATTGTTTGTCTATTTTGCCTTGCAAATATTCGGGCGTGTATTTTAAATTGATTGGCCTAATTGCTTCGTGCGCATCTTGGGCGTTTTGTTTGGTTGCAAACTCGTTAAATTTGCCCGGATGATACTTTTCCCCAAAGTTGGCAACAATATATTCCTTTGCCATAAATTGCGAATCTAGGCTCAGCCTGGTGCTATCGGTACGGATGTAAGTTACAAGCGGGGTTTTGCCCTCGCCAGCAATCATTACACCTTCGTACAGCGATTGCGCACAACGAGTGTAGCCTTGAACGGTCATTTTAAGTTTGGATAACGCGTCTTGTTGCAAACTGCTGGTGATGTATGGTGCAGGTGGTTTTGAATATGCAATTTGGCGTTTTACCGCGCTTACAACATAATCCGCCACCTCAATGGTTTTTAAAACATCGTCCACTTCCTCTTTGGAGTGAATTTCTATCTTTTTATCTTTATATTGAATAAGGTCGGCTTTAAATTTTTGCTTATCTTTGCTAAGTTCGGCCGAAACCACCCAATATTCTTGCGGAACAAAGGCTTGAATTGCCTTTTCCCTATCCACAATAAGTTTTAGCGTTACCGATTGAACACGGCCCGCGCTTAGCCTGCTTTGTATTTTTTTGGAAAGTAATGGGCTTAGTTTGTAACCCATAATTCTATCTAGCACTCGCCTGCCTTGTTGGGCGTTTACTAGGTTATAGTTAATCGGCTTTGGGTTTTGTATGCTTGCGTTTACCGCTTTTTTACTAATTTCGTTAAATGCGGTGCGCACAGGCGCGTTTTTGTCTAACCCCAAAATGGTTGCCAAATGCCAGGCAATTGCTTCCCCCTCCCTATCTGGGTCGCTTGCCAAATAAATTGCATCCGCTTTTTCAGCCAATTTTTTAAGTTCCGCCACGGTGGATTTTTTGCTTGGGATAATTTCATAAGTAGGCTCGAAATTATTATCTAAATCTATTGCAAACGAATTTGCAGGTAAATCCCTAACATGACCCTTGGTTGGGAACACAACATATTCTGGCCCTAGATATTTTTTTATTGGGTCGCGCTTGCCCGGACCTTCTATAAACACTAACTTCATTTTAACCTCGTATTATTTGTTTGAAATATAACTGTTGTTGGCTAGTTTTGTAATCATACCTGTCATTTCCAACTCCGTTAAAATTGCATTAAGTTCTTGCGCGGGGAGTTTGGTTAAATCAACAAGTTGCTGAAACGTCTTTTTTTCAGCATTTAAATAATTTAATACAAGTTGGGCGTTAATGTCAAGTTGAATTTCGTCATTTTCAATTTTTTCTTTTTTAGTTAGGTTTAAAACTTCAAACACATCGTCCGGCGAAAGCGTAATGTTAGCCTTATTATCTTTAATAAGTTGATTTGTTCCGCTTGAATATGGCGAGTTAATTTTGCCAGGAATTGCAAAAACCTCCCTATTAAAATCAAAGGCATAATTGGCGGTGTGCATCGAGCCGCTTTTAACGCCTGCCTCGGTTACTATTATTGCGTGCGATAGCCCAGCGATAATTCTATTCCTAATAGGGAAAAGATAACTTAGAGGTGCAACATCGGGCGCACTTTCACTAATTAATAGATTGCTCTGTTCAATTTCCCTACTCAACTTTATATTTATTGCTGGGTAAATATGATTAAATCCGCCCGCTAAAACTGCAATTGTGTTGCCCGTTTGCTCTAAGGCAGTTTTGTGTGCAATTGTATCTATGCCAACTGCCATGCCCGACACCACAGTTATGTTATTTTCCGCCAATGCTTTGGCATATTGTTTTGTGGTAACCAGCCCGTAATCGCTATGTTTTCTGCTGCCAACAATGCCCACACAATAACTATTTAACAGTTGGGTGTTGCCCTTGCAGTATAAAACAAAAGGCGGAGTGGCAATTTCTTTTAACATATCTGGGTAATTTGGGTTATAAATGGTTATTATTTTTATGTTTGCCTTTGTGTATTCTTCTATTTTCCTATCTAAAAATTCGTTTGATGTTAAGGCGGACATTTTTGTAATTTCTTGTTCGTTTAAAACATCCCGCAATTTCGAGTTTGACAAAAAAGACTTTTTAATGTCCGTGTTAACATTAAAAATTTCTAATAATTTAACTTTTTTATGATAGGTTAAAAATTCAAATAAATCTAACCAAACTAAATTTTTATCTTGAATTGTCATACTACACTGAATATTTTTTATCTAGCGAACGATATTGAATTGCCTCTAAAATATGTTGTTTTTCTATATTTTCCTTGCCGTCTAAATCTGCAATAGTGCGTGCCACCTTTAATATTCTATTGTATGCGCGCGCAGATAAATTCATTTTTTTAAAGGCAAGTTCTAAAATGTTGTTACACTCTTTGTTTAAAGCGCAATATTTTTTAAACTCCTTTTCGTTCATTTTGGCGTTGGAATAAATGCCGCTATCTTTAAACCTTTCTAGTTGTATTTCACGCGCTTTGTTAACGCGCTTTTTAATTTCGCAACTAGGCTCTTCCAACTCTCCGCCAGATAGGTCGTCATAATTAATGCTATCTACTTCGATGTGTAAATCTATTCTATCTAGCAATGGGCCGCTAATTTTAGATAGATATTTATGTATTGCAGACGGGGTGCATTTACACTCGTGCGTAGTGCTGCCATAATAGCCGCATGGGCATGGGTTCATGCTGGCAACAAGGATAAAGTTGGCGGGATATTGCACGGTTAGCGCGTTCCTTGCCACGGTTATATAGCCATCCTCCATTGGTTGGCGCAAAGTTTCTATTGTGTTGCGAGCGTATTCTGGCATTTCATCTAAAAACAAAACGCCGTTGTGTGCCAGGCTTATTTCGCCCGGTTTTGCCTTTTGGCCACCGCCTGTGAGCGCAATAAGGGTTGCAGTGTGATGCGGGCTTCTAAACGGCCTTTCCACCACAATGCCGCGGTTAGTATCCAACAGGCCGGCAACGCTGTGTATTTTTGTAACTTCCAAACTTTCTTCAAAGGTCATATCTGGCAAAATGGAAGGAAAACATTTGGCAAGCATAGTTTTACCCGCACCAGGTGGTCCAATCAACAAAATATTATGCCCGCCCGCTGCTGCAATTTCCATTGCGCGTTTGGCACTGACCTGACCTTTAACATAGGCAAAATCGTGCTTATAATTATGTTCTTTTAAAACATCTTCGTACGATTTATTGCTCAATTTTTCTATATTTATTTCGCCTTTTAAAAACGAAACCACTTGTTTTAATGTTTCAACCGGGAAAACTTCCAATTTATCTATAAATGAAGCCTCTACCGCATTTTCCTTAGGGATTATAAACTTAGTGTAGCCCATTTGTTTAGCGCTTATCAGCATAGGCAAAATGCCGTTTAACTTTCTAATTTCGCCATCCAAACTAAGTTCCCCTAGAATTATGTAGCCGGAAAGGGATTTGTTAGGGATAATATCCTCAGCGGCCAAAATGCCAAGCGCGATGGGCAAATCATACATACTGCCCTCCTTTTTAGTGTCCGCCGGGGCAAGGTTGATTATAACCTTATTAATTGGATAATTAAACGCGCTGTTTTTTATTGCCGCCTTTACCCTAGATTTACTTTCTTTAATTGCGGTATCTGCCAGGCCAACAACATCATAGCCGGGCAAGCCGTTGTTTATGTCTAATTCTATTTGAACAGGATAGCCTGTTATGCCATTTAAACCAAATGATAAAATTTTTGCTAACATAAATTCCTCTTAACGCAATTTTACAAATATTGGCAAAATTTGTCAACCGTTTTATCAAACATTTGTTCGAATATTGCAAAAGAATATAAAAAAACCACCTTTGTTGGCGGTTTGGGCAAATAAAAAAAGGCGTTTAGCCTTATTTTACTTCTTTAACTTTTGCAGCCTTACCAGAAAGGTTACGAATGTAATAGATTTTGGCACGACGAACTTTACCCTTCCTTGTAACGATAATTTTTTCGATACGAGGGCTGTTTAATGGGAATGTCCTTTCCACACCGATGCCGAAAGACACGCGCCTAACGGTAAAGGTTTCACGGATGCCAGCACCTTTCTTTGCAATTACAACGCCTTCATAGGCTTGAACACGTTCCTTGTCGCCTTCTTTGACTTTAACCGAAACTTTAACGGTGTCTCCAATATTGAAAGGGGCGATATCATTGCGTAATTGCTCTTTTTCGATTTGGTCGATAATAGTCATAATACCTCCTATTTGGCGTTCTTGCAATTGGACTGCAGCGGACCGTCAACATGGTTTATATTAGCATAATAATTATATAAAATCAAGTAGTTTTACAAATTTTTTTTAATTTTTTTATAATTTAGCCTAAAAAGCGTTTTCAATATGATAAATTTCGTCATCGCCGAGGACGGAAATGGCGTCAAAACGCACCGGGCAATCTAATTTGCCAATAGTTTTAAGGTACATTTGGGCAACTTGGCGAATTTTAAATTGTTTGTTTTCGTCAATTGCTTCAAGCGGGTCGCCAAACGCACGCGATGATCTTGCTTTAACCTCTACAAAAACAATAAGTTTTTTATATTTTGCAATTATGTCAATTTCGCCAATGGAATTTTTATAGTTATTTTTTATTATTTTGTAGCCGTGTTTTTTTAAATAATTGGTGGCCAAATATTCGCTCGTTCTGCCATAAACAATATGATCCATATTTACCCCTTTGCCTGCTTGTGCGCAACATTTAAATTTTTTAAAAATGATAGCCTATGTATTGGCGTTACGCCGTATTTTTGTATTGCCTGGTAATGCTTTTTTGTGCCATAGCCAACATTGTGTTCAAAATCATAATTTGGGTAGGTGGACGAATAATCTGCCATCAATTTATCTCTATACACCTTGGCAACAATGGATGCACAAGCAATCGCGTAACTTTGCTCGTCCCCTTTAATTATGCTTTTTTCGTTTTTATTTAGCCCTAATTTAACCGCATCAATAAGCAATAAATCGGGCTTTACAACAAGGTTGTTATACGCCTCCGCCATGCATTGTTTGGTTGCTTGCAAAATGTTAACTTGGTCTATTACCGTATTATCTTTTAGCGCAATGGAAACCGAAATTGCCTTAGATAAAATTTGCTTTGACAATTGTTCGCGCTTAATTTTTGTAACTTGCTTGCTATCAAACACGCCGTCTATCATTTCATCATACGGCATAATCACGCACGCGCTTACAACCGGGCCAGCAAGCGGACCTCTGCCCACCTCGTCCATGCCGGCAATTAGTTTAACATTGTCAGATAAATTTGCTTTATCAAAATTAAAAATTTGCAATGTGTTTTTCATACTACACCAACTTATCTAAACAAATTTTGCCCAATTTGCCCGACCTAAAATCGGAAAGTAAAATTTTGCTGGCGCGCTCCAAATCCAACTCGCCGCCTTTTATTTTGCATCCGCGCTTTATGGCAATCTGATTAAGCGTTTCAAAATCTGGTGTATTTGTATTGCTATCTACACCATATTTTGTGTTTAAAATATTTATATCTATTTCTTTTAATTTAGCAATTAAATGCAATGCAACATCTATTGGGTTAACCACTTCATCTTTAACCGAGCCAACAATTGCAAGGTTGTATGCCTTTTGTTCGTCCTCAAAATTTGGAAGCAGCACGCCTGGGGTATCCATAAATTCTATATTATCGCTAACTTTAACCCATTGTTTAGATTTTGTAACCCCTGCCCGATTGCCGGTTACAGCCAACGATTTTTTGCATAAATTGTTAACGATTGTGGACTTGCCCGAATTTGGCACACCTATAACCATAACGCGGGTGATAAAATTAACTTGGTTTTGCTTGTTTTGTTCAAAACGCGAACTAAAAATTTTATTAATCGCTTTTATAATTAATTTTGCGTTTCCGCTTTGGGTAGCGTTTAGAGTTAGGCAAATTGAATTTTTGGTGGTAAAATATTGTTTAAATTTTTCCGCATCTGAAACATTAACTAAATCTATTTTATTTAATACATAAATTATGGGTTTATCTTTAACAACTTTTAAAAATTCAGGGTTAACGCAACTTATTGGGCAACGGGCATCTAAAACATAAACAAAACACGAGCAAAGTTTGCTGTCTGCCTGCATTTGCTTTAATGTTTTATTCATATGCCCTGGAAACCAATTTATCATATACCCTCTAAATTTTTTATAGCACTTTTTTATTAATTTGTCAATTAGCAAAATTTGTTTATTTTTGTTTATCAATTAGGTCTGGGCGGTTGCGTTTGGTGATTTCTAACGATTGCGCTTGCCTATATTCTTTAATTTTTTTATGGTTGCCGTTAATTAAAACTTCGGGCACGCTCATCCCCCTAAATGTGGCTGGGCGGGTGTATTGGTCGTATTCAAGCAAATTGTTTGAAAAACTTTCCT
>CANPWT010000007.1 GCA_947584775.1 uncultured Clostridia bacterium
GGTTTTCAAGTTTTTTCACTTGCGGACATACGCAAAATCACAGATGACGGGGTGGAGTTTAAAAACCATTTATCGGGCGCAAAACTTTTTTTTAGCCCAGAAAAGGTTATAGAAATAGAAAACAACATCGGTGCGGATATTATTATGGCGTTTGATGTTTGCAGTGATTATGGCATAACGCATTCCGAGGCGGAAAAAGCAATGACGCGCACTCTAAATTGGCTAGATAGGTGCTATAATCAGCACAAAAACCCAAACCAAATGTTGTTCCCAATTGTGCAAGGCAATTTTTACGAGGATTTACGCTTAAAAAGTTTAGAGGAAACCAAAAAATATTGCAAATGTGGCATAGCAATTGGCGGGCTAAGCGTAGGCGAGCCAAAGGAAGTTATGCTTAAAATGCTGGACGTTATGCAACCGCATTATCCAGAAAATATGCCAAGATATTTAATGGGCGTTGGCACACCAGACTATATTTTTGAAAGCGTTCAGCGGGGGATAGACATGTTCGACTGCGTTTTGCAAACTCGCGTTGCACGCAATGGCCTTGCCTTAACAAGCCAGGGTAAAGTCACCCTTAAAAACGCAAAATATAAAGAGGATTTTAGCCCGCTAGATAGCGAATGCGATTGTTATTGCTGCACGCATCACACAAAAGCATATTTGCATCATTTAGTTATGTGTAATGAAATTTTGGCTTCCCGCTTGCTGTCCATCCACAATTTGCGCTTTACCCTTAACATGATGGATAAAATGCGCGAAGCAATTAATAACGACCGTTTTTTAGAATACAAGCAAGAATTTTATTCAAAATATGGCTTGGAGTTGTAAATTAGACAAATTTATTTAAATTTAGCCCGAAATAATTAAAAATCACTTAAATTAATTTGACTATTAAATTATTTATTTGCTATAATCAAAAAGAGGTATAAATTATGAATATGGAAATTGTTTTGCTAATCATATTAGTTGTTTTAGTAGTGGCACTATTTGGTTTCAGTTTTTTCAAAAGAAAAAAGTTTAATAACGAACTTGCATCCATGCGCGCTGAATTAAAAATTGGCGATAAGGTTATGACCGATGCTGGCGTGGTGGGTGAAGTTGTAGATTCTTATATGGAAGACGAATATAAATACTTTGTTTTAAAAACGGGTAAAGATAAAAATGTTGGTTACATCAATGTTCACGCCAACGCAATTTATTATGTTTATAATAAAGAAGAGCCTAAAAAGGTGGTTGTAAAAGTTGATGAGCCAAAAGAGGAGCAAGCCGCTTCAACAAGCGAGCCCTCTACCGAGCAAAGCAAAGAAGAGGCAACAACACCAAAAAGCACAACTTCAAAAGCAAAAAAATCTAAAAAATAATATTAAATTCACAAGCGGGGCAGCCCGCTTTTTTTATTTTTAAAATTACAATTAAAAACTACAAATTAACTAAATTTATTCTAATTTATTACATTATTTTTAGTGATTATTACAAAAGCAAAAAATAATATAAAGTAGGAGGAAATATGGATAAAGTTAAATCAAATAAATTTTCTTGGATTTTTTCATTATTAAAATGTTGCTTAATTGGCATTTTGGCAACGCTTATTGGCACGCTATTGTTTGCAATCGTGCTTAAATTTGTAGATTTTTCTAGCAAAACAATAAGTTATGTAAATGATGGCATTAAAATGATTTCGCTGTTTATAACAATTGGCTGCATCAAAAAAGTTGACGGCGAAAAATTGCTAATTAAATCTGTTTTGGCGGGCTTAATTTACGCATTGTTGACGTTTGTTATCTTTTCAGTTTTAAACGGCGGCTTTAACTTTAATTTAACTTTTGTTTATGACTTAATTTTTGCGCTAGTTGTGTCCGTTATCATAAGCGTAATTTTAAATTTGTTTAATAAAAGATAATTTTAGGTTGTGTAGAAAGCGTTTTTTGGTCAATAATAAAACAAAATAGTTAATCTTCATGTTAATTGTTTGACAATTTATTCAATATGAGATATAATTTGCATTAAATTAGGAGATTTTATGACTAAAAAACGCTCTATATGCTTGTTTATTCTTTTTACGATTATTTTAGTTATATCTTTGGTTGCCTGTTTTGTTAATTTTACTTACCCATTAACAATTAATAGCAACTATTTCACTTACTCTAATTTTATTTCTAATTTGAGATTAGGGCAGGATATATCCAATTCGTTGAGGATAACATATCGCACACAATCGCCAGAAGATGGCAATTATAATCAACTGTTAAATTCCACAATAGACGATTTAACACAAATTTTGCAATCCGCAGGTTACACGGACGTTACAATCTCCACCTATGGGGAAGACGCCATTGTTATGAACGTTGCTAACCTGTTAAGCAAGGAAAATTCGGACGATATTATCAACTTAGTTGGCAACCCAGCCAGCATAAGTTTTTCTTTAACCACCAACCCAGATGAGGCCATTATAACCCGCCAAGATATCGACACGGTTGAAGCAACTGATTATTACGACACCACCGTTGGCGAGCATCTTTATTATGTTAGCATCAAATTTAAAGATAGCAAAAAGGACTATATCGCTGAACAAACAAAAAATGGCGGCAATATTTACATTTTCTTTGGGAACGAACAGTTTACAACTATGGACATGGGCACGACTGGCATTGAAAATGGCTATATTTACATTAATAGTGATTTGTTTACTTCAAAGCAAGTGGCAACCAACTATGCAAACCGCATTAAAACCGGTATGCTGCCGTTAGAATTAACAAAATTAGATAGCGCAATTATAACTCCAACCTATGGCGTGGGCGCAAATTTATTTTTGCTTATTGCAATGTGTGTTTTGTTGCTAGTGGGCTTTGTTTATTTAATTGTAAAATACAATCATTTTGGCCTCTTGGCCTGCTTTAATTTGCTGTTTTACGTTGTATTTGGCTTGTTTTTCTTGCAATCAATTCCATTAGTAAACATCAACTTTGCTGGCATTGTTGCAATGGCGCTTGCATTTATTATTGCAATGGAAACATTAAACACAATAATTAAATCGGCAAAAGCGCACTACAACAACGAGGCTAAATTGCCAGTCGCCTTTAAACTTTCGTATAAAGAAAATTTGTTTAATGTGTTAATGAGCAACATTTTGTTTGCGCTTGTTGGCCTAATTTGCTTATTTATGCCTGTACTTTCAGTTAAATCGTTTGGCTGGGTAATGTTTGTTTTGTCGTTACTGAATATGTTCACCTCACTTGTTTTAATGAGGTTGTTTACAAAAATGTATTTAGGCATAAATAGCCAGGACGGTAAAAAATTAAACTTCCACAAAGGAGGCAAAAATGCTTAAAAGAGATTTCAGTAAAAGCGGTGTAGAATATTTAAGTAAAAATAAAATTGCAATTATACTTCTTGCCGCAATTTTGTTAATTGGCACAATTTTGTCCATTGTTGTTGGCATGCCTACCAATTTTGAACTTGCGCCACACAGCGAATTTAGCATTAGCATTAATGAAGAACAGCGCAAAAACATACAAACCTACGCCAATTCGGTAAAATCTATACTAGATAGTTACGAAGCAAAATACGATTCATATTCAATTTACGATGAGGGGGACAATACAAAACTTGTAATAAGGTATCTTTCTCCGTTATCAGATAGCAACCAAGAAAGGGTAAACAATGCGGTTGTGGAGCAACTTAAAGTTGATGCTAGCGCCGTTTCAGGGCATGTTACAGTTGGTAAAATTGCACGTGATATGGATTATGTTTACACCATTGTTGCAATATTACTAATGGTGCTAATTGCTTCAATATTTGCCTTTGCTAGATACAATGGGGCAAGCGCCATGGCAATAATAATAGCCTCTCTTGTTTCAAGTTGGCTATATTTAAGCATATTTGCCATCCTTCGCTTAAAAATAGGCATGAGCATATTCGCTTTAATGATAATTTTAAATGCATTAATTATATATTCAAGTTTAATGCTGTTTGAAAGGATGAAAAACACAAATTGGCTGTTTAATTCTAACTTCGACAGCGCAATATCCGATGCTAACAAATATAACTTTAAACGCAACACATTTATTGCCATTGCCTTGGCAGTTGTTGGGCTAGTGTTCATATTATTTGTGCCATCGCCATTAAAATTAGTTTCTTTAAATATCATATATTTAGCGGTTGTAATGCTATTTGCAACACTATATGTTGTTCCTTTTGTTTGGAGTATGTGTATCACTCATTGCAAACCTAGAAAGGCAAAACCAACAAAAGAATAAACTTTTGGGCCTTTCTTTGAAAGGCTTTTTTATTAAAAAATTATGAAATATGTATGTAGTGTAAACCCCGATGTGGACGAAGAATTTATAACTAAGATGTCTAACCTGTTTAATATAAACAAACATCTTATTCATCTTTTATACTCACGCGGGCTAACTACAGCCGATGCTATTAAAAAATTTTTAAACCCAAGCGTAAACGATTTTTACAACCCATTTTTATTTGAAGATATGCAAACAGTGGTGGACAAAATCAATTCTCACATTGCTGCCAACCACTCAATTTTAATTTTTGGCGATTATGATGTGGACGGCATTAGTGCTAGCGCCATATTAATAAAATATTTTAAATCTATTGGGGTAAAAGTTAGCAATTTTATGCCCAACCGATATGAGGATGGCTACGGTTTAAACATCCCTACAATTAATAGAATTTTGCAAAAATCCACCCCAGATTTAATTATAACGGTGGATTGCGGCATAACCGCTGCTAGCGAAATAGAATATTTAAAACAAAACAACATTGATGTAATTGTAACCGACCACCACGAGCGCGGCGAAGTTTTGCCTGCTTGCCCAATTATTAACCCAAAAGTTAGCACAAATTACCCATTTAAATCGCTTTGCGGGGCGGGTGTGGCGCTAAAATTGGTTCAAGCCTTGGGTGGAATTGACGAAGCAATAAAATATTTGCCAATTTGCGCAATTGCCACCATTGCCGACATTGTTGAATTGTTTGATGAAAACCGCGCAATTGTTTATCTTGGCTTAAAATCGCTTTCTAGCGCGCCAAAAGGCGTGTTAAAACTATTGAATTTGTGCGGACTGAACACTGACTGCAAAGCAAGCGATATTGCCTTTAAACTAGCCCCAAAAATAAACGCAAGCGGCAGGATGGGCAGTGCGGAAACTAGCCTAAATTTGTATCTGGAAGAAAATCCGGCCGAAATTAAAAAACTTTGCAATCAAATTTTAGATTTTAACACCCAAAGGCAAAAATTGTGCGATAAAGTTTATATTGATGTAAAGGAAGAGTTAAAAACCCAAGATATTTTTAATATCAACGCAATAATTATGTCCAGCCCTAATTGGGATAGCGGCATTTTGGGCATTGTTTCCGCGCGTATCGCCGAGGAATATCATCGCCCAACATTTTTGTTTAGCCAAATTGGGGATGAACTTGTGGGCTCGTGCCGAAGCGTAAATGGGGTAAATATTCACACATTATTAAGTGAAATGTCCAACCTTTTAACCAAATTTGGCGGTCACCCAATGGCGGCAGGGCTAACAATAAAAGTGGAAAATTACGACCAATTTGTTCGCCTTGCAAATAAATATGTGGGCGATAAACTAAATAAGGCGGATTTTTTGCCAACCAAAGCATACGATTTTATGCTCGACCCAAGCGAAATTAGTTTAAAATTTGTTGAAGATATAGATAAAATTGAGCCGTGCGGGCACATGAACCAGCGCCCAATTTTTAACTTTAAATTGACCAATGCAACAATTAGTTGCCTGCCAAAACACCCACAACATTTAGTGTTAAATTATCCTAATTTCGATTTATTAGCATTTAACGCAAGCGATAAATATTTTGTGCTATCTGGTAACACTTCGTGCAATGTTTTGGCGGATTTAAACATAGATACATTTAGAAACAGTAAAAAAATTTCTGGCATTGTAAAATCAATAGATTACGAGGACATCTATCGCCCGCAGGACAATGAAATTTTGCTTGCCGAATATATTAAGCAGATTACTTATCCACTTGACGGCAATTACAACTTTAACAAATATAATCGCGACCAACTAATACGCATGCTAATTGACATGGACAGCACGGTTTATGGCACGCTAATTGTGGCGTTTGACTACAATACTTATATTAATTTTAAATCTATTTTCGACAGCAACAATATTTTTAAAAACAGAATATTCAATATTAATGACGAAACCGGTCTAAACACCATTGTGCTTGCACCAACCGATTTTAGTTCGTTTAACACATATTCACGCATAATATTTTTAGACCCAATTTTAAATATGGGGTATTTGGCTGAACTGCATAAACACACCAAATCCACCGTATTTTTGCCATACTTTTCAGCCAAAATAAGCATTATTTTAAAAGATATAAGTTTAAATAGGGAAGTGTTTGGCAGTTATTTTAGGTTGATGCAGTTTGCCTATGAAAACAAAATTTCGGGTTACTATTGCTACCACATGTTTAAAACTATAATTTCCAAAATTAAGGATAAAAACAAATATTCGTATCTTCAATTTTATGTTTGCTTGCAAGTGTTTAAAGAACTAAATATTATTGTAACAAACGAAACTGACTCTGAAATTATAAAAATTACCGATGTTAAAAGCCAATTAAATTCTAGCGCTTTTTATAACCGCCTAAACGCGCTAAAACAAAGTTAGTCATATTTGCTATATATTAGGTATGTTATTAAAAAACTACACTATATATAGACTATAATTTTTATGTATTTTTTTAAATTTAATAGAAAATATAAAAAGAATAAAAAATGTTTGCTAAAAAAAAATAGATTTGTTATAATCAATTTAGGAGTAAAATTTGTTATTCTTTTTATTTTCTAATGAGAATATTGAGCCGCTTGTAGCAGTAATAGATTGTGCTATATTAATTTTTGTTGTGCTGTTTGCGTTAACAATACACGAATTTGCTCACGCCTTGGCTGCGGTGAAAATGGGTGACATAACACCAAAAATCCATGGCAGGTTAACTTTAAATCCGTTTAAGCATCTGGATTTTATGGGCTTTTTGTGTTTCCTGTTTTTAGGTATAGGTTGGGCTAAGCCTGTGCCAATTAACCCAATTAACTTTAAAAAATATAGGACGGGCATGCGCTGGGTTTCAATTGTTGGTATACTTTCCAACTTGCTGGTTGCCTTAATTGCAACCCTAATATATGGAATAATTATTGCAAATGTAACCGTGGTTTCAACGCCTTTAAGTTATTTGTTGTTAGCGTTGCAGTTTATTATGCTTGTCAACAGCAGTTTGGCAATGGTTAACATTTTGCCAATTTTCCCATTGGACGGCTTTAATTTTATAACAAGTTTTATGAAAACGGACAATAAATTTATTGAATTTAACGCAAAACATGGCTACAAAGTTATGGTTGCCTTGCTAATAATTGGCGTTGTTACCGAAATTTTGTTTGGATTTGATATTTTAAGTTGGTATGTAAGCATTTTGTATAACTATGTTTTGCTGCCGCTGTCCATGATTGGGGTGTAGATGGAAGATATAGAGGAAGTAGAAGTTTCAAGTTCGTTATCATTTAAACTAGATGGCTTTGAAGGGCCACTTGATCTTTTGCTGCACTTAATTAAGGAAAAAAATGTTTCCATTATGGAAGTAAAAATTTCGGAAATTACCGACCAATATTTGCACTATATGGAAAACATTGCCGAGTTAGATATGGAAGATGCAACCGCCTTTTTGGACATGACATCTAGGTTACTTGAAATAAAATCTCGCAGCCTATTGCCGGTTGAAACTTTTGAGGAAGAAGGGGAGGAAATTGACCCAGAAACACAGTTAAAAATTCAACTGCAAGAATATCAATTGTTTAAGGAAGCGGGCGGAAATTTGCAGCAAATGGAAAATGTTGATAGATTTTACAAGCAGCCTGACAAAAATGTTGGCGACATTAAAATTGTGTTTAATCAGTTTAATCTAGACAAATTGTATGACGCCTTTGCCTTTATATTAATGCGCACAAAGGATAGGGAAAATCCGCAAGAAAAAAAGATTAATCGCGATAGGTGGACGGTTGCCGAAAAAATTGAATTTTTAAACAAGGTGTTAAAAGATAATAAGGAAATTAACTTTTTTAGCCTGTTTGACGATACATATTCCAAACTTGAAGTTATAACAGTTTTTATGGCAATATTAGAACTTTTAAAATTTCAAAAAATTGTTGTAGTGCAAAGCGAGCGTTATGCAGATATTCTTATTCGAAGGAGAGATAATAATGAAAATTGAGGAAATTGCACAAGTTATTGAAGCCGTTTTGTTTGTGTCAGGCGATGGCGTTGACGTTGATGTTTTTAAAAATAAATACGAAATTAACGATAAAGAACTAAACAAGTGTATAGACATTTTAAAACAAAAATATAATGAAGATAGCGGTATAAATATTATTCAATACAAATCTAAAATCCAATTGTGTTCCAACCCAAAATTGGCAGACACAATTTCGGAAATTCTTAACCCAATTAGGGAGCGCAGTTTAACCAAGGCCGCCCTTGAAACGGTTGCCATTATTGCATATAAACAGCCCGTTACCAGGCTAGACATTGAAAATATTAGGGGCGCAAATAGTGATTACGCCGTGCAGTTGTTGCAAGCAAACAACCTTATTGAAGTGGTGGGTAGAAAAGATACTGTTGGCAAACCTCTTTTGTTTGGCACAACCGAAAACTTTTTAAAGCGCTTTGGCCTGCCTAATATTGACGCATTGCCTAATTATAACGAATTGTTAGATAGAATTCGCGTTATTCACAGCGAAGGGGATAGCCTTTATCGTGAATTCACCATCCCAGACGAACAACCCGAGCAACCCAACCAAGAACAAGCAAGTTAATAAGCAGTTATTAATTTTAATAACTGTTTTTTTATATTTGCAATTATTTTGCTTTTTTATTTTACATAAAAAATTTTTTGCTTATTTATTAATTCGCCTAACAAATAAATATAGAAAATTTTATTAATTTAAATTAATTGAATATAAATTTATAAAAAATAGATACTATTTTTATGGCGTATCTACTTTTTTTGTTTGGAACAATAATGAATATTTTAACCTTTATTTATCCCTTTTTAGTTAAGTTTGATGTAAGGTTTAATTTTTTAAAATTAAAAGGGAAGGTTATTTTTACCATTTTTAACAAGTTTAAATTTGAATTTAAAATACGAATTAAGCACGGCTACATTTATATTAACCATAAAAAGAAATTGCGCAAGGAAAAAATTAGCGCAAGTAATGTAAATGTAATATTTTTTATGCATTTAATAAATCAGTTTTATTTTAGGCAACAATATTTGCAGTGCGAAGTCAGTTCCAACTTTGGTTATTCGCTAGACAGTGCAACAACGGCGGTTGGCTGTGGTTTTATTGATGTTTTATCTAAATGCATATTATCTAAAATAAAAAACAATAAAAAAACTGCACATATTTTTGTTAATGTCGAGCCAAAATATAATCAGGATGTTTTAAACTTGCGCGTGGCAAACACAGTGAGGTTGTCAGTTGTAGATATCATATATGCGCTAGTTTACACTCAAATTTATTCGTGGAGAAGTTATGAAAAACAAAGAAAGCATACAGTTAAACAAAGATAAAAAAATAGAATCACTTATTGATGTTTCTCTAGACAAAATTCGCACGCTGATTGACGTAAATTGTGTAATTGGCAATGCTATAAGCATGCCAAACGGAAGCAGCATTATTCCAATTTCCAAAGTAAGCGTTGGGTTTGTTTCAGGCGGCGGGGAATATAACGACTTAAACGCCAAACGCAACCATGCAGATTTCCCTATGGCGGGCGGCACGGGCGGTGGTTTTACCGTTAGCCCAATTGGTTTTTTTGTTGTTGACGACCAAAAATTTAAAATTATTCATGCAGATAAATCAACGGCCTACCTTGGCTTAATTAAAAATGCCACCGATGTATTGAAAAAGTTTGCGGAGAAAATAAAATGAAAAAAATTAAATACTTATTTGTTTTTCTTGCCATATTGTGTTCGGCAATCGTGTTAAAGCCGGTAACAATAAACAGTTTTGCACTTGGCAGCAGCGGAAAAGCAATGTGCGTGTTAGATAAAGATAGCAAGCGCGTGTTGTACAGCAAAAATATGAACGAACAATTACCCATGGCGTCCACCACCAAGGTTGTTACTGCAATAACTGTTTTAAACAATTGCTCAAATTTAGAGCAATATATTCAGGTGGACGATTCTGCAATAGGGGTGGAAGGAACAAGTATTTATTTGAAAAAAGGTGAAACCATCCGCGTTATAGACCTTTTGTATGGCTTGATGCTAAGAAGTGGCAACGATTCCGCAGTGGCGCTTGCTTGCCATGTTGGCGGAAGTGTTGACGGCTTTGCAAAACTGATGAACGAGTTGGCAACAAAAATTGGTGCGAACTCTTCCCATTTTGCCAATCCGCACGGGTTAGATAACCGCGAGCATTATACAACCGCTTATGATTTAGCCTTAATAACCTCTTATGCATTAAACAACCCCAAATTTAAGCAAATTGTATCAACAAAAAATTATGTTATGCCTGCCACAAATAAATCGGATAAAAGATATTTAACAAACAAAAATAGGCTACTTTCCACTTTGGACGGCTGTTGCGGCGTTAAAACTGGGTTTACTTCCAAGGCGGGCAGATGTTTAGTTAGCGCAGTTGAGCGCGATAATCGCACCAGCGTTTGCGTTGTGTTAAATTGTGGCCCAATGTTTGAAGAAAGTGCAGATTTATTAGACGCTAGTTTTACCGACTATGAACAAACCAAAATAATAGATAAAAATAAAGAAATTTTTAACGAATACATTATAGACAAAAACAACGGTAAATTATATTTGTACACGCAAGAAGATTTTTATTACCCACTTACAAAGGAAGAAAAAAGCAAATTAAAATTGAATTATGATGTAAAACTAGATGACGCACAGGCAGGGGACGAAGTTGGCGAAATTCAAGTTTTTCTTGACAAACAGTTGATTAAAACGCTAAAATTATATACAATGAATAAAATAGATAAACTTATTGATAGCAAAACGCTACAAATAAGGGAAATACTTTGGGATGAAAATTTAGATGAGAATAAATAAATATTTGGCACTTTGCGGTTTGGCAAGTAGGCGCAAAGCGGAAGAATTAGTGTTAAGCGGAAAAATTAAAGTTAACGGCAATGTCGTTAACTCTCTTTCTTTAGATATTAAAGAAACCGACATTGTTAAATATAACAATCGTCTAATTAAGCCTAGTTCCACCTTTGTTTATTACAAATTAAACAAGCCAAAGGGCTATATAACCACGGCAACGGACGATAAGGGCAGAAAAACAGTGCTAGATTTAATGCGTGGCGTCCACGAGCGCGTTTTCCCGGTTGGCAGGCTGGATTACGACACAGAAGGCTTGCTTTTGCTTACAAATGATGGTGAAATTGCCAATTTGTTAACAAAACCAAATAAAATGGTGGAAAAAACATATCTAGCCCATATTGACGGCGTTTTAACTAAGGACGAAATTAAACATTTATCCAGCGGGGTGGATATTGGCGGATATATTACCAAACCATGCAGTGTGTTGTTGGTTGAAGCATCAAATAATACTAGCAAAGTAAAAATTAGCATAACCGAGGGCAAAAATAGGCAAATACGCAAAATGTTTGAAGCCATAAATAAGCAAGTTACCTTTTTAAAGCGCACACAAATTGGCGAAATTAAATTGGGTGGGCTATCCCGCGGGGAATATGTAAAATTAAACACTAAGGAAATGCGATATTTGTTAAGTTTAAAAGATTAAATCGGATTATACAATCCGTTTTTTAATATTGTTGCTTTATTTTTGCAATTTTGTTAAAATACAAATAAATGGAAACAAATTATGATGTTGTAGTTATAGGCGGTGGGGCTGCGGGCATGATGTCTGCAATTTTTTCTGCCAAAAACGGCAATAGCACACTATTAATTGAACATAATGAAAAATTGGGCAAAAAACTATATATAACAGGCAAGGGTAAATGCAATTTAACAAATAACAGCCCGGTAGACACCCATATTCAAAATATTATAACAAATTCCAAATTTATGTTTTCCGCGCTAAACGCTTTTACTCCGCAAGATACTATCGAATTTTTTGAAAATTCAAGCCTAAAACTTAAAACAGAACGAGGCAAACGCGTTTTCCCCGCTAGTTATAAATCTAGCGATGTAATTAAAGCATTGGTTAAAAATTTGAGCAATTTTTGCGCAAAAGTTACACTAAATACTGAGGTAAAAGACGTATTTAAAACGGGTGAAAAATTCTATATACAGTGTGCAAATCAAATAACATACACCGCAAATTGTGTAATTTTGGCAACGGGCGGGCTTTCGTACAAGTCCACCGGTTCGTGCGATTTTGGCCTTAAAGTTGCACAAAAATTTGGGCATAATATTGTTCAACCTAGGCCGGCATTATGCCCAATTATTGTAAAAGACGATTTATCCAGCATTGCCAATTTAGCCTTGCGCAATGTCAGTTTACATTTTGTTTTAGGCAAAATTAACTATAACTTTTTTGGTGATTTATTGTTTACAAAAAATTCATTAACCGGGCCAATAGCGCTCACACTGTCAAGCCATATTAATAAGTTGAACTTAAATGGCGCACAGTTGTATGTAGATTTAAAGCCGGCTCTTAGCGAACAGCAACTAATCAACAAGTTGGAAAGGGAATTGCCAAATTACAAAAATAAAACACTTAAAACCTATTTAGCAACAATTTTGCCAACTGAAATTATAGATTTGTTTATAAAAAAATTGGCAATGGAAAATAAACTGATCAATAAATTATCAACACAAAACAAGATGCAAATAATTTCTTTATTAAAAAAATTTGACTTTTCTATTAAATCTTTAGATAATATAGATGTTGGTATTGTAACTTCGGGCGGGGTAGATACAAAACAGATTAACCCTAAAACTATGGAAAGTAAATTGGTTAAAAATTTGTATTTTGCTGGCGAAGTTATTGATGTGGACGCTTTAACAGGCGGTTTTAACCTGCAAATTGCATGGTCCACTGGTTATGTTGCTGGCAACAGCGTAAAAGGGAAATTATGATATTTTACATAAGTTTAATTGCTATATTTTTGCCTATGATAATAATTTTTCCTATTAAAATTGTTGGCAAAAAAAATCTTAAAAAATTAAAAGGGCAAAATTATATTCTTGCCTGCAACCACACCTCTAATTTAGACCCCGTTATGCTAATTGTAAAACTAAGAAAACATTTTAAATTGGTTGCTAAAAAGGAATTATTTAAAAATAAATTTGCCTCGTTCTTTTTGCGTCAATATGGTGCAATTCCTATTGATAGGTCGCAGGCAGACACGGCCGCAATTAAGGAAATTTTGTCCGCTTTAAACAAAAAACACAGTTTAATTATCTTTCCGCAGGGCACAAGGGCGGAATATGTTAACATAACGGATGGCGAGGCCAAGGAGGGGGTTGCAATGTTTTCAATCCGCACTAACACTCCCGTTTTGCCCGTTGTGTTTAACAAAAAAATTAAGGCTTTTAAAAGGACAAAACTGCTTATTGGTGAGCCAATTTATCCCGACCCTGAAAAGAAAAAAGATAAACAATATCTTGCCGATTTTAGCGATGAAATTGTGAACAAAATGAACCAACTTTTAGAAGGAGAATACACCCATGAAAATGAAAGATTTTAATATTAGCATGACGCAATACGGCAAAGGCGACATCATCACCGGCACAATTGTTATGATTGGCCAAAAAGAGGTTGTCGTTTCATTAGGCGGGTTAAAAGAGGGCGTTTTTGATAAATCCGAACTAGACCCAGCCTTTAAATTAGGCGATGCAATTTTGGTTATGGTCACTGGCGAAATTGACGATAAAGGTTGCCTAGTTGTGCATCACAAAGGGGTAAATAAAGCGCTGGAAGACAAGGAAAAATTAAAGTCGCTAAAAGTTGGCAGTGAACTCAGTTTTACCGTTAATTCTATTAACACGTCCGGTTTGTTGGGCGAGTTTATGGGGTATAGGGTGTTTTTGCCATTTAGCCAATGCGCACCCGCTGATTATGTTAACCGCAACACACTTTTATCGCGTGAAATTAGCGCAATTGTTATAGAATTAGACAATATTAAAAAATCTATCGTTTGCAGCACCAAACTTATGCACAACGCGCAAAATGAGCCGGTTGAAATTGGCCAAGTGCTATCTGGCAGCGTTATTAAATTAGAAGATAAATACGCTCTGGTTTTGCTTTCCAATGGGGCAAAAGCCAAACTTTCCATAACGGACGCTAGTTATCAGCATATTAAAAGCCTTAAAGACGCACTTGAACTAAACCATGAATATCAGTTTAAAGTGTTAGACTTTAATCAAGATTTTTCCCGCATAAGTGTCGGATTAAAGCAACTAAAACAAAATCCACTAGACGAAATTTTTAACACGCTTTCGCTAAATGATGAAGTGGAAGGCGAAGTTGTTAAAATTTTGCCGGTGGGCGCAGTTATTAAACTAGATAACGGCTTAACCGCCATGGCCATAACAAAAGAAAATAGCGACCGGGCAAATGTCGCTACTCACCATATATACAAATTAAATTCTCGCGTTAAAGGTTATATTAGCAATTTAAATAACGAAACCAAAAAAATTAATATTATAACCAAAAAGATAACTAATCAGTAACTAAATTATTTTCAATATATTCTAAAATTTCAACTGCGTTTGTTGCAGCGCCTTTTCTAATATTGTCGGCAACTGTAAACATGTGCAGTTTTTTCCTGTCAAATTTATCTAGCCTAATCCTGCCAACAAACACTTCGTCATTACCCGTTGCAAGGCTGGCAAGCGGGTAAACATTATGCTTTACATCGTCCAAAACAATAACTTCTTCGGCCATGTTAAGCGCGTTATAAACCTTGTTTAAATCAACTGGCTTTTTAAATTCCATATCTATTTCAACGCTGTGCGAGTTAATTATTGGCACACGCACACAAGTTGCGCTTGCTTGCAAATTTTTTAGCCCTAAAATTTTTTTTGTTTCGTTAATCATTTTTACTTCCTCTTTTGTATAATTGCCGTCTACAAAATCGCCAATGTGAGGTAGACAATTATCAACAATCGGGTAAGGGTAAAACTTTGGTTTTTTGTTTTCCCTGGTTAGTTTTAAATCGCTAATGCCTTTTATTCCGCTTCCGCTAACTGCTTGATATGTTGAATAATCCACGCGCTTTAACTTAAATAAGTCGTTTAAAACTTTTAATGGCTGCATGCATTGAATTGTGCTGCAATTTGGGTTGGCAATAATTTTATTTTCTGTTGTTAAAATTTTGCCGTTAACCTCGGGCACGATGAGTGGCACGCTGTCGTCCATCCTAAAAGCGCTGCTGTTGTCAATAACGGTGGCGTTTATTTTTACAAAAAATTGTGCATATTCCTTGCTAACTTTTTCACCCGCAGAAAAAAGTGCGTAGTCTATTTGTTTATCAATAATATTTTCTGGGGAAAGGCGCAAAACCTTATATTCTTTATTTTTAAAATTAATTATTTTATTTTCGCTTTTTTCGCTGGCATAAAGATAAAGGTTGTTAATTTTAATTTTTCTTTCTTTTAAAATTTTTAAAAAGGTGCTTCCAACCAAACCTGTTGCGCCAACAATGGCAATGTTTAACTTTCTCATAAATCTCCTATAAATTGTACTCGCTAGATATGATTTTTATTGCTTGTGGTGTGTCTTTGCCTAAAATTGTAAAAGAAATGCTAATTTCACTTACAATCAAATTGCTAGGGTAAATGGAGTTTGCAGCAAGTAACTCTAAAATACATTTTAAAATATCAGTGTGAGTTGCAATCCCCATGCCAACAATGGTAAGTTTTACAACTGGGTCGGAAATTACAATGCTAGAAATGTTATAATTTGTAATTCTACGCTTAAATTCGCCAACTTTGTCGCTAGGTATGGCAAATGACAAATTTAACTCATCATAAAGCGAATTTATGTTTAGCATTTCAAAATTTAGGTTAGTTTTGCTTATTGCTTCAATAATGCTATTTGCTTCGTTTTTAGAGGCAGTTACATTGATGTAGTTATAATTTTCTTTTATACTTATGCTTTTAATAAACATATCTTCAAAATTTCCGCTTTCAACCTTTGTTCCTGCCTGTTTATCTAAATTTAGCGTTTTGCCTAAATATAAATCAACGTTATACTTACTTGCAAGTTCAACGCTTCTTGGCTCTAAAACTTTTGCGCCATTTACCGCCATTTCCATCATTTCTTCATACGAAATTTTGTGCAGCGCTTTTGCGTTGGGGTAAAGTTTAGGGTCTACCGTTTTAACCGCGTCAACATCGGTGTAAATTTCGCACGGACAGTTAAGCATTGCGGCTAGGGCAACAGCGGTTGTGTCCGAGCCTCCTCTGCCAAGCGTGGTAATTTCCTCGCCCTCGCTTACACCCTGAAAACCGGCAACAAGCACAATATTATCTTCATTTAAGTATTTGTTTATTTTATTAATGTCTATTTTTTTAATAAAGGCTAACGAGTGATTGTTGTTTGTTTTAATGCCCGCTTGCATCCCGGTTAATGCCACACTTTTAACGCCAATTTCATTTAATGCAATGCTCATTAGCGAAACAGTTTGCATCTCGCCGGTGGAAAGTAAAAAATCTAAATCTCGTTTGTTTGGGGTTGGTGAAAATTGGCCGGCAAGTTCAATTAAATTGTTTGTAGTTTTGCCCATAGCACTTAAAACAACAACAATATTTTTATGCTCTTTTTTCAAGTCTTTTAAGTAGTTTGCAATAGATTTTATTTTTTCTGGGGTGGCCACACTAGAACCACCATATTTTTGCACAATAGTATTATTCATAAGCCCTCTCTTTTGTAATTTATTTGGTTTTTATGTCCAATGCCTCATTTGATTCAATTTGTTTAATTAATTTTGTTGTCCTTTTGCTAATTCCTTCAAAATCCATGCTGGAAATATAAAATTTTTCAACCTCCTTATGATATTTCCTTGCATTTGATAATGAAATTGATGCTTTTTTAATTAGTGCAGCCGCAGTTTTATAGTTAAATGCAATAGTTTTATCGTCTTCACTAACAGTGTTGCTTGCTAAAATTTGATAATTTAAATCTACAATGTAAATGCCGTTAATTTTGTTTGTTATTGTGTCAAAATAACTTATTGTTTTGTAGTTTTTATCTTTTAAAATAGATAAAATATCTTTTAAAAGTTGCTCGTTTGTAAATTGGTCGTATGTTAAAGTTTCTGTTTTAACCTTGTTTATATTTAACGTGGTTTCAATTTTGTTGTTGCCAACATATTCAACATATAATTTTCTGTTGTAGCCAACGCCTTTTTGCATGGTAAAATTAAATTTAGATAATGTTTGCTTTAACAATTTTGCGTATTTAGATAAATCAAATTGGCTTTTATATATTTCGTTGTTTAAATCAATTAATTTTTGCGCGGTGGCAAGGTAGGTGTAAACCAACTTGTATTCTTTTTGCTTTAATGCAAGCAATTTTTTAATTTCACTGCTATGTTTTTTAACATCGCTGCCAATAAATTCGCCCAAATCTACAATTTTTTCAGTTACATTTGGGATTATTGGGTCTTTGCTGTGTGGGGCAGTTCCGTCAATAACGCTTGTGTTTTTGCCAACAATTCGCACACCATCTAGGCTAGAAAAATCTGAAGAACAATGAAAATATTCAACCTCCTCTTTTTTATCTTCAAAATATTTGCCTATGGTTTTTAGCAAAGTGCTTTTTCCGGTGCCAGGGCCACCTTTTAAAATGTATGTAAATCCAGGTTTGTTAGGCTCTAAAATAGAGTCAAAATTATCTGCAAATCCGCACCCTGTGTTTGCGGACGCTAAAAAATGTAAATTATTCATATTGCAATATATGAGTTTTGATTTTTTTGTGTGCTGTTTAGCAAAAAATGTTAGTCAATCATAAACTTAAATTAGGGAGGCGTAAAATTGACTTATTTTATAGATAATTCTGATTTAAGAAACCTAATAGTGGCAAAAAAATTAGAGCAAAAAAATAATAAAGTTTTAATGTTAGAGGACGTAAAAAATGTGTCGGCAGGGGACACCGTTATTTTTGCACCCAACAAAAAATTTAGCGCAGAATATTTATATAGTTTGCCAAATTCAATCACGTTAATTTGTGGGGCTCTGCCAAGCGAACAAATAGAAATTTTGCAACATAAAAACATAACATACACAAATTTAATGAAGGACGAAATTTTCACCATAAAAAACGCAAATTTAACCGCCGAGGGTGTATTAAGTGTGATTTTAGAAAATAGCCCGCGCAGTTTATACAAAAATAATGTACTAATTTTGGGCGGTGGGCGAATAGCGCTTGCACTTGCAGTAATTTTTAATAAATTGGGCGTAAATTTTGCAATAACAAGTTACAATAAAGAAAAATTTCCAAGATACTACCTCTACACAAACACTTGCTATTATAAAGATAGTTTTTTAAATCATTTGGCCGAATATGATGTTGTTGTAAACACCATCCCAAACAAATTTATTAATGACGAAAATTTAACACTTTTTAAACCTGATTGTTTATTTATTGAAACAGCAAGTGTGGAAAGTTTAAATAAAGACAAAGTTACAACATTTAAATACTTAAAAGCACCTGCCTTGCCAAGCAAATATAGTTTAGAAACGGCGGGTGAATATATGTACGAATCAATTTTAGGAGAAAATAATTATGAAAACTAACATAGGTTTTGCCATAACCGGTTCTTTTTGCACCCATCCCACAATTTTGGAAGTGCTTAAAGGCCTGGATGGCGAAAAATATAACATTATTCCAATTGTTACTCCGGTAACAATTTCTACCGACACTCGTTTTGGCACAAGCAAGGATTTTATATCAAGCCTAGAAAAAATAACGGGCAATAAGGTAATTAGCAGCATTGTGGAAGCGGAAGTTCTTGGCCCAAATAATATGATAGATGCCTTAGTTATAGCGCCATGCACAGGCAACACCATTGCAAAACTTGCGCTTGCCTTAACAGACGATGCTGTTACCATGACGGCAAAAGCATTGTCCCGCAATTTTAAACCGGTTATTGTTGGCATTTCCACAAATGACGGTTTAGGTTTAAATTTAAAAAACATTGCAACACTTTTGCAAACCAAAAATTACTTCTTTGTTCCTTTTGGGCAGGATGATTACATTAAAAAACCTAAATCACTTGTTGCAGATTGGTCCAAACTAGAAGCGACAATCGATAGCGCGTTAAAAAATACACAAATTCAACCAATTTTAAAATAGGAGGGTATATGTTTAAAGGATTATGCACTGCCATTGTTACACCGTTTAAAAATAATGGCAAATCGGTGGATTATGACGCTTTCAAACGTCTTGTAGATTTTCAAATAGAAAATGGGGCAAAGGCGATAGTGTTTTTTGGCACTACCGGCGAGGCCGCAACATTAACTAAAAAGGAAAAAATAGAAATTGCAAAATTTGCAGTTTCGTATGTAAATAAAAGAATAAAAGTAATTGTTGGCTCAGGCTCTAACAACACGGCAGAAGCAGTTAAAAATGCAAAATTATACACCAAACTTGGCGTGGACGGACTGCTGGTTGTTACCCCTTATTACAACAAATGTACCCAAAGCGGACTTATTGAACATTACACAAAAATTGCGCGCAGCACCAATTTGCCTATTATAATGTATAATGTTCCGGGCAGAACAGGGGTTAACATCGCACCCGAAACCACAATTAAACTTAGCAAAATTAAAAACATCGTGGCTATAAAAGAGGCAAGCGGAAATTTAACCCAAGTTCAACAAATTTTATCGCACGTAGATGACGATTTTAGCATTTTTAGTGGTGATGACGGATTATTGCTTCCAATGCTTTCAGTTGGGGCAAAGGGAGTTATTAGTGTGGCATCAAATATTATGCCAAAAGAGGTTAGCGATATTTGTAATTTTTATTTCAATAAAAACACAACCAAAGCAAAAGAATTACAACTAAAATTGCACGAACTTTTCCAAAATTTATTTATAGAAGTTAACCCAATTCCTGTAAAAAATGCAATGGAAATGCTTGGCATGATTGACGCAACAACAAGGTTGCCTCTAACTAGCCAAATGAAGGAAGAAAATTATAAAAAATTAAAAAATACATTAATTTCGCTAAAATTAGCGTTAAAAAAGCCTAAAATTTAGGCTTTTTTAAAAATTTTTTTAAAATTTTTACTCATTACTCAAATTAATAAATCGAAAAAATTAAACTAATAAATAATAATATTAACAGCATTAAATAAAACAATAAAATTATAATGTAAAAAAAATTAATAAAAATTTAAAAATTAAAAATAAATATACAGAATAACAATAAAAATTTAAAAATTAATTAAAATTTAATTATCAAACTTAAAATCTAATTAAAAATTAATCATAAAATATAAAAATTAATATAAACTTAATTATTAAACTCGAAAATTAAATAAATTAATTAATATTAAAAACAAAAAACCCTTGCAAACGCAAGGGTAGTTTTTTAGTTAAGATTAAATAAATTCAATTGTTTTAAAACCCTAAAAAAGTCGATATTTTAATTATTAGAATTAAAGGTCTTTTTCAATTTCATAAACAATTTCATTTTCATTAAACTTTTTTTCGATAAATTGTCCAACTTTATTAAAGCCTAAATCAAAAAAACTTTTAATGCTCTATCTCTTGTTGGGGGAACAGTGTCAGTAAGGCATTCAACACCATTATTTTTTGCTGTTTGTATAAGTAAATTTAAGGCAGGGCGCATGTAACCTTGTCCATGGACTTAGAACCGAGGTGAAATTGTATTTTTAAATATTACGAATCGATTCGTATCAGCATAAATGGAAAACATGGTCGCCCAAATTAGCATAAATTGTGGAGCTACTGGGCGGACTCGAACCGCCGACCTGCTGATTACGAATCAGCTGCTCTACCAACTGAGCCACAGTAGCATATACTTATTTTAGCATAAAAGGGCAATTTGTCAAATTTTTTTTGTAAATTAGTATAGATTTATTTTTTAAATGGGTAATAAATTGCAAAATTAGTTTTCTTTGCTTGCTTTAAAATTTAATTTTTGGTATTATATAACAAATGGTAGCAAAAATAATATTTGGCATAATTTTGTTTATTTTATACGTCATTATGATGAGCATAATGATTATTTTTGAACGCAACAAACCACGCAATATTATTTTTTGGAGCATAATATTTTTAATTTTTTCTGTTTTAGCGTATCCAATTTATGCGCTGATAAAACTATTTTATTATAAAAAACGCCAAAAATTGTTTAAAAAAGAAAAGGATGATGAGGTTTACGCCAAACTAATCAGTGCGCACCTAAACCCAATTTCAACAAAAACTTACGACCATCTTTTTACATTTAACAGCATGGCGTACAACACCGTTTTAACCACTAATAACGACCTTGATTTATTAATCGATTTTAATGAGTTTATCGAAAATTTAACTAAGGACATGTTAACGGCAACAAACTATATTTATTTGGAATTTTCTAAAATCACCTTTAGAGGTTTTGATTTTATTAGGCAAACACTGTTCTCACTAGCAGAAAAAGGGGTTAAAATTAAATTTGTTTATGATGTTTCCTTGCCAATTGGCCTTAAAAAAGAGTTGAAGGACAATAATATCAGCGTTTATAGGTTTAGCAAAAATAGGGTTGGATACAAAAATTTTAGAAATGTAATTTCTATCGATGGGAGGATTGTGTATTTATGCAACCTTTGCATTAAGGCAAAACATTTAAATAAAGATGTTCAAACTGCATCAGTAAATTACAGGCTTAAAGGGGACATTGTTCAAGAAATTGATTTAAGGCTAAGGCAGGACACTATTTTTGCAAGCGGCAAACACATAGATTACAGCATCGCCAACAACAAATTGAACAACAGGACGGCAATCCAATATTTATCTAACGAAATTAGCATGGACATTGAACTTGCGCTTATTAAAGCAATAAGCATGGCAAAAACCTCAATTCAGTTGATGTTAGATGAATTTATTCCAACCGAAAGCATCATGTCCTTATTAAAATTTGCAATAAATAGCAACATACAAGTTAAATTAATGGTGCCAATTAAAACTTACATATACGACAAATATTATGCAAGTAGGGCGTATGCAAAAGAGGTCGCCTTGTACGGCGCAAGCGTGTATTTATTTGACGGCTACATAAACAGCAACCAAATTGTGATTGATTCTAAATACGCAATTTGTGGCTCGTATGACCTAGATAAGGAGCAAATTAACACAAGTTTGCAAAATATGCTTATTGTTGAAGACCAAAAAATTGTAAACGAACTAAATAAGTATTTTGATAATTGCGTAAACAATAGTTACAAAATTAACGATGCAAAATATATGCTGCTAAAAGAAAAGTTTTTCAAAAATTTTGTATAGGAGAGAAATATGGTTTTTGGTGTTGCAGGCGTGCCAACTAACTATAAAGGTAAATTTGCAGGCGTTTTCCCTTGGCTAAATAGCATTGGGCTTAACGGCTTTGAAATTCAGTGCACTTACGGGTTTAAAATAAGTGCTGATAGGCAAGAAATAATTAAAAAACTAAACAATAACGGCTTTTATTTCAGTATACACGCGCCATATTACATTAATTTGGGCAGTTTAAACAAATTGGTGGAAAAACGCAGCATTTCCAACATGAAAGAGGGCATAGAACTTGCAAAATCTATTGGCGTTAACAGGATCATTTTTCACCCAGGCGGTGGGCATGAAAACACCCCAGCGGGCAGAATTAAAGCCATTAACCAAATTGTAAACGATATTAACCAATTAACAAGCGAAATAGACATGGGCGATGTTAAACTTTACCCAGAAATTGGCGGCAAAACAGCAAATTTGGGCAGTTTGGACGAAATTATTGAAATTTGTTCACGCTGCAAATATTGCTACCCATGCATAGATATTGCTCATTTACACGCTAGGGAAGTTGGCAGCATAACAAACAAGGAAATTTTAAAAGAAAAACTTTTAAAAATAAAGCAAGCCCTGCCTGATAAATTTGATTACATTCACTTCCACGCCTACACAATAAATTACGGCGATAAAGGGGAAATTAAACACCTAAAGCATGGCGAAAATATGCCTGACGGCTCGGTTGGCATGCCATCTTTGGATGACTTTGTAACCATATTAAAAGAATTAAATATTAAGCCATGGGTGATTAGCGAAGCGCTAGATAGCCAGGAATTGGGCGCAAGTTATATGCTCAACAAATATAAAAGTTTATCAACATAGTGTGTATTATATTATTATAACACACAATATCTAGTAAGGAATATTTTGCAAAAGTTAGAATTTGTAGTTGAAAATGAGCAAGATTTGATTAAAGCAATAATAGATAAATTGCCGTTTTTTTCCCGCTTTGACATAAAAAAAATAATTGAAAATAAAGATGTAAAAGTAAACAATGTTCGCATAAAAGACGATGTAACAGTAAACCATGGCGATAAAATTACCATATTTTACACAAGCAAGCAAGATAAAGAGTGGTACAATTTGGTTTATATGGACGAAAATGTGCTTATTATAAACAAGCGTGCTGGCATTGAAGTTGTAAGCGAGGCTGAGCGCGATTTACTTTCCATTTTAAAACAAACTTACCCAACAATTTCCGCCGTTCATAGGCTAGATAGAAACACAGAGGGGCTGATTATTTTTGCGCTAAACAGCACTAGCGAAAAGGAATTGTTGTCCGCTTTTAAAACGCGTAAAGGGGTAACAAAAAAATATGCCTTAATGGTGGACGGAAGGGTGGACATAACAAAAATAAAGCGCACAGTGTATTTAAAAAAAGTGCCAAATCTTTCCAAGGTTTGGATTAGCGAAGTTAAAACAAGCGGGTATGAGCCAATTAAAACTGAGTTTGATGTGGTGCAATATTTCGGCAATAAAACATTGTTGGAAGCAACGTTAATTACGGGCAAAACCCACCAAATACGTGCGCACATTGCCTATTATGGTTTTCCCATAATAGGAGATAATAAATACGGCAAAAGCGAAGAAAAACAACTACATTTAACCGCCAATTTTTTAGGCTTTTCTTTTGACAAAAGCAGCCCGCTTAAATATTTAAACACGCAAACTTTTGAAATTGCGCCAACTTGGCTTAATTGACAAAAATAAAAGATTTTAAATAAAAATAGTATAGTTGAACAAAATTTATAAAAAAAGTAAAATATTTGCTAAAATTATTGACATTTAAATTTATCTAGTGTAAAATAAAATCATTGTCGGGGTGTAGCGCAGTTGGTAGCGCACGTGATTTGGGATCATGGGGCCGGGGGTTCGAGTCCCTTCACCCC
>CANPWT010000008.1 GCA_947584775.1 uncultured Clostridia bacterium
AACACCAAAAGACACCGTTTTAAGATACACCTATTTAGATGAGTTGCCAAACTTGTTTAACTAATGGAATTTTTTAATAATTTTGTCTCGTTGTTTGCGTTTTTCATTTTTCTTAATGAGTTTTTCTCTAATTTACTTTGCGGTTTCATAATCTATTTTGCCAGCATATTTTTTTTCTAGTACGCTGGCCGCAACTTGATAGAAATAGCAATAAAAATCGTAGGCGTCTTTCTCGATTTGTTTTAACTCTTGTTCTGTAAAATTTTCCATAAGCCCTCCTTTTGTTGTGGTTTTTAAATTAGTTTATTGGGGCTTTGTTAAAGTTTCATTTTTGTGATATTCATAATAGTTATAGTTTATAAAGCCTCTCTTGTTTCCCACGCATACGGCAAAATATCTTTATTTATATCTGGTTATCTCTTATCACACATTGGCTAACCACACCACGCCTAATTTGATTTTTTTCTCCATTTAGTTAAATATTCATCATAATATTGTTTTGTTAGCGGCTTAAACAAATCGCTATAACCGCCCTTTTCTGTGTAAAGCCCATCGTAAAGCCCATCAAAAATGTCAAAAATCAATCTTTTTGGTGTGCCATTTTTTATAGCCGTTTCAATAAAATCCATATAAGATAAGCGCATATTCTCGTCGTTATGAAACTCATCGGTTGCCGGAAATTCGTAAAACAACTCGAAGGTGTCGGTCAACAAACTATCTGGAAAACCTTTATTAACATCAGCATTTGGCAACATTGCGCAAAACAACATTGCAAGTTTAAAACCATCCTTATTTTTGTAATCACCCTTGCACGCTTTTTTATATTCTCTTTCTATCCTAGTTTTTAATTTCATAATCAACTATATTTTACACCAAAACAAAAAATTTTTCAACTGTTTTTGCATTTGATATGTGCCCAGATGTTAACTCTGTCAAATTTTGCACATATTATATTGCAGCATATTATTTTAAAGTTGTCAAGTACGGAAAGAAAAGTATATATTTGCCTATGGGTTAATTATAACAATGCCTAAACCCTGTTGTTTTGCATAATCTATTGTGATTTTCGTGCCGCCTGCTTGTCCATTGAATAGGGCAATAACAAGTGATGAGTTGTTTATCATATATCTATTTCTCTCTTGCATACACCCATCAACATAGTGGTTATAAATACACCTTATCTTATCCGCTTGCTTAACTATTTTGTGGTAGCGTTCTTGCAATTCCTAGTCCACAATTTTTCTTGCCCTTTGCAAATTTAATTTAGGCAAACTTAATACAAAAACGCAAACATAAAATTGAAAAAATCACCTTTTTCTAAAAATATAAATATTTTACAATTCAACAATTGAATCTTTGCCAAAATTTTTCATGCAAATTTTTTCAAAATTAGCAAACGGAATTGGGTTTAAACTATGTGAGCCTACGCAATTTTTTATAATTTTGGGCTGAACTCCATAATCGAACAACTGAAAGCACATCGCAAGTACGCATGAATCATAGTCTGTTCCGCAAATGTACACTTCGCCTTTGCCTATTTTAGTTATATCAGGTAGCCCATAAGAAGTTTTCATAACTTCAATACTGTTTTTCGGCAATTTAATTGCCAAATCAGTTCCGTCGTTTTCCATAAAACGAGAATAGTTTAGAAAATTTACATATTGGCTATCCTCTTTGTTAATAAATTTTGTTGCAATTATTTGATCAAATTTTTCTTTTTTTAATAAATTTTCAATGTTGCTAACTAAAAACTCGTTATTTTTTGTAATAAACCCTTTTTGAACATCAACAATAATAAGTGTTTTCATAAAAATCCTTTTATCTTAAAATTAATAGCGCTGGCAAATTTTAGGGTTAATTTTTATTTGCGTTATCGTTTTTTGATTTTTGCTTTTTTATTATAAAGCGCACCAATTCAACAACAATAATTATCAAAATTAGCGCGATAAAAATGTAAAACAACCAATCATTTAGCCATGGGAAAAATTGCAAAATTAATGTAATCAGCAGGCCGGCAACGATGTTTCCGCTTATGACAGACGCGCATGTCGACCAAAAATCCAACCCAACAAAAACCGCCAAGCAACTACCCGTCCAGACTCCGGTAAACGGTAATGGCACGGCCACAAAAATGAAAATTGAAAGCAATTTTTTCCAATACAGCGGAGTAAAAATTTTGGTTTTATTTTCGCTGTCTTCAATCTCGCCCGCGTGGCTTTTTAATCGGTTTTCTATAAAATTTGCAAGTTTGTTAAAGAACTTTACTTTTTTTAGCAATTTCATAATCGGTATAAACAACAGCGCAAGCAGCGGAACAATTAAGCAACTGCCTAACAGGCTCCAACCGAACGCCTGCCAATTTGTTAGCGCCACACTTTTCCAGAAGCCATGGTTGGTTGCAAAAGGTATAGCGCCCCGCAATTCTATTACCGGCACCATCGAAATTAAAATCGTTGCTAAAACTACATTGTCGCCAAAAATTTTTGCAAAAGTTTGGCTTATAAATTCAGTCATCGCCCACCCTTTTTATTTTATGTTTATCATATTAAATTTTGAACATTTTAAAAGCAATTTACATATAACCGTTTGTTCGTTTTACTTGTAGTAAATTGTAAGATAATTTCTAAATATCAAAATTACAACACATAAAACCGATTTCACCCATTTATTTTTCTCTCGTTTTGTAAACCAAAACGATGTTGAAATTTTATTTAATGTGTAAAAATTTTATATTGTAAATTTTGCTTTTGTTTTAAATTGAAATTTTAATGTAAACACCTCTATATTAACAAATGAATTGTTTAAAAGCAATAAATTTAACTAAATTTACAAATTTATTTGCTTTTTAAGCCACATTTTAAGTTAAAATTTATCAAATTCGTTAAAATTTTTAACAAATTATGAGCAATTTGCAAGGTTTTTGTTTTATATTTATATTTTAACTCATTTTAAGAACTTAAAAATATTTAGTGGGTATAGCCTAAATTTACTCAAACACAAATTTTTAAATATAAATCCATATTTAAAATTTAGACTGTTTAACATCAAAAAATGAAGATTTTGGCATAAATTTACGAAAAAATCACAAATTTTTAATATTTTTTATTAAAAACAATTAAATTTTTTGACAATTTTTAAAATTTCTATTGCAAAATCTTTTCAAAAAGTTTAATATAATATCAAAGGAGTGATTATGGGTAAAATTATCGCTATAACAAATCAAAAAGGCGGCGTAGGCAAAACAACAACCTGCGTTAACCTGGCGGCATATCTGGCAGATTGGGGCAAAAAGGTGCTTTTAATAGACATTGACCCACAAGGCAACGCCTGCACAAGCGTAGGAGTTGATATTCCTAAGGGCAAAAACTCAATTTATGAGGTATTGCTTGGCGAAATTAACGTGAAAGACGCAATTTATCCAAGTGTGCAAAAAAATTTAGATGTAGTGCCTTCAACTGTTGATTTGTCAAGCGCTGACGTAGAATTAGTTTATGTTGAAAATAGAGAAAATGTTTTAAAGGAAGCGCTAAAACAAATTAAAGACGACTATGATTACATATTTATCGATTGCCCACCATCGTTGGGTTTATTGACTGTAAATGCGCTCACGGCAACAGATACAATTATTATTCCTACCCAATGTGAATTTTTCCCAATTGTGGGCTTAGGGCAATTAATGAACACTGTACGATTGGTGAAAAAGCATTTGAACCCTAATATTGAAATTGAAGGTGTGTTGCTGACCATGAAAAATAGAAACAATTTAACCAATCAAGTGGCAGACGAAATCAAAAAGCACTTCGGTGAAAAGGTTTACAAAACATTTATTCCAAGGAATGTTCGTTTAGCAGAAAGCCCAAGCCACGGCAAACCCGTTGTTCAATACGATAGTTCTAGCAAGGGCGCGCAGGCATATAAAGAATTAGCGGAGGAATTTTTAAGTAAGCAATAATCCAACAAACAAAAATGTTCCATGTGGAACATTTTTTTATTTTTCAATCCAAGTCTAACAACTTTGCTTTGTATGTAACTAATTAAAAATTGATCTAATGTTAAACATTTGAATTAGTTTGTTAACAAGTTTAAGAATTTCATTGAGATTTAATAAAACATTAATGTAATTCGTTTTGGAATTGCAAATTAAACTTATCGCATTCTCACTAAATTGACAAAACAAAGGAGCAATTATTGAAATTGGTCAATTTGAATATTAGAAATGTAACATCAAACACAATTAGCATTTAAACCGATTATAGCAGCATTTTTAACAATGCTTTATTGTGCAGATAATTTTAACATGAAAACAATCACCAAACATGGCTTTTTATTTGTGAATAAATGGATGTGAACGATATCTTTTATATCAAATCAAACTGACTAATATTTAGTAAATTAGTATTCTGCAATAATATAATTAATTAAAATTCTGCAACAATGGTTGGTTTAATTATTTTTTGCAATGATTATAATAATTAAAATGTTGAAATGATATTAAGATAATTAACATTTTGAAATAGCATTTGTTGGCAATTAAGTAGAATAAATAGAAATTTCATGAAAAACAAAATTACATATAGTTAAACAAATCAGACATATTAAACGTTATAAATTATAAGCATGAACAATCCGTATAAAACGATTTAACAAATTTCAATACTTAACACCTTCGATTAATTTCTTGTTTAAATTTGCTTTTAGATATCTCAAAAAGCATATTTACCGTGAAACGCTTGTGAATCTTGGTCTGTTTTGGTTGGGATTGTTGTTTTTTTATTAATAAATTTTGTTCTGACACAAATAAAAAAGTATTAGTATTATTTTTTATTTATAATGAATTTTGATCAATATTATTACTAATAAATTATTATGATACCTTTATAAATATAATTTGAAAAGACATTAATTTACAAACAACTTGTTATATAAGTGTTTTTTTCATTGCTTGTTCTAGGCAAACTAAATATATAAACTTAGCAATGTTTTATATTTTTCTTTGCAATGCTTCATATATACTTATTCAAATATATTATGTTTACTTTGCCTTATATTTGGTTAAAATTCTATGTTTCTAATAGAAATTCAATGTTTTTATGGAAATTTATAAATATTTTAGTAAAATACTGAAAAATATTTGACCGGTGTAAAAATTTTGCCTATAATATAAATAGTTTAAAATAATTAATGTTCCACGTGGAACAATGGAGGGAAATATGAAAATGGGTTTAGGTAGAGGTTTAGATAGTTTGCTAAAAGCGTATGATGAGGAAACTGTTGAGCCAACAATAACAAAAACCGACATGAGGAACGGCGATGTTCAAAAAATTGATATAAATTTAATATATCCAAATCCAAACCAGCCAAGAAAAAACTTTGATAAAGAAAGTTTAAATGAATTGGCTGAGAGTATAAAAATGCATGGATTAATTCAACCGATAATTGTAAACAAAACCGACCGTGGCTACATGATAATTGCGGGTGAAAGGCGATACAGAGCATGCCAACAGTGTGGTTTAAAGCAATTAGATGCCATTGTAAAGAATTATACTGAAAAACAAGTTGCCGAAATTTCCATAATTGAAAACCTGCAAAGGGAAGATTTAAACCCGGTTGAATTGGCAAAGGGTATTAAAAAATTAATGGAAGAATATGGTTTAACGCAGGAAAAAGTTGCGGAGCGCTTAGGAAAATCTAGGTCTGCAATCGCCAATACTTTAAGAATTTTGGCCTTGTATCCAGAAATATTAGATTTGGTAGAAAAGGGTAAAATATCTTTTGGACATGCAAAAATTTTGGCATCGATTGAAGATTATGCGACGCAAGTTATGCTTGGTAAAAAGGTTGCAAAGGACAAATTAACCGTTAGAGATTTGGAAAAAGAAGTTAACGCAATTCTTGGCAATAAAAAGAAAAAGAAGTTGCCTAAACTTCCAAGCGATGAATTACAAGATTTTATTTCCGAAATGCAACGAAAGTTGGGCACAAAAGTCACCGTAATCGGCAACGATGTAAAGGGTAGAATTTACATAGACTACTATTCAAGAGACGATTTAGATAGATTATACGAGGTAATTTTAAGAAAATAATATAAATTTGCCTGTTTTTTACAAAAAAAGACCATTTTTATGGCCTTTTTTATTATTTTTTAACAAATTTGTGTTTATGTTAATATTTTTAATTGTTTTTGCCCTAGTTGGCCTTGTTTGCCTTTAATTCATTCTCAAAAGCCACCACAACATTTTCAATAATATTTTTTAGTTCTAGTTTAGAAACAAAACCAGCCGCTCCCTTATGCCCACCGCCGCCAAAGTTTGCCGCAATTTTAGATACATCAAGCCCTTTAATTGCCCGCATGGTAATGTAGTATCCGTCTTCAACCGGATAAATAAATGCAACAAGTTCGCAGCCGTCGATGTTGGAAAGTTTATTTGCGATGCCTAGCATGTCGTCCGGGCGAAGTTCGCGTTGGCTGTATTCCTCTTTGGAAATTGAAGACACAATGATTTTACCATTGCTAAACGATTGTATGTTGTTGATTGCAAGGGCAGAAGTTTGAAAATTTTTAAGCGAGTAACTGCCGGTATACATCTTTGCGATACCAACACAGTCTATGTGTTTTGACATAGCGCTCGAAATATTGAAAGTTTGAAAATTAAATGCGCCTACTGTAAAATTCATTGTGTCGGTAATAATGCCGGCATATAATTTTTCCATCTGTGAACTGTTTAATTTATAGCCGACCGATTTTGCAATCTTGAACACAATTTCGCTTGTGGAAGATATATTTTCTATTATTTTTGTGCAATCTTCCACAACCCCAGGCTGGTGATGGTCTATTAAAAATTTGTTGTTGGTTTGCTTAAATAACCCCTCATATTTACCCAATCTAGGAGTATTTGGCGTGTCCATCATAATAACGGCGTCATAACTATCTTTTTGAGGATTAATTACGCGTGGTTTTACTGTGTGTTTAAGTTTGGGAGAAATGTTTTTCCCGTCTGCAAAAATATCTACCTGCTTAACCTTAAATTTGTCCTGCAAAAGGTCTGCCATAACACACATGCTTGCCAGGGCGTCTATATCTGGGTCGTAATGCCCAATTAAGCAAATTTTATTAAATTTTTTAAGTTTTGCCAATGATTTAAATGTTTTCATGATATGATTTTAGCATATTTTTAAAAAATTTTAAAACATTTTAGCAAAAATAATTGTAGATTGTATGATTTTATATAAAATTAATATATTTTTAGCGAAATTGAAAATTTAAAAATTTATAAATCAATTAGTTTAATAAATTCATTTTTGGTTGTTTTTTAGCATAAATTGAAATATGACGGACAAATTAAAGAAATTTTTACCTTTTTTTGTTATTTTGTTGATTTTTATTTTGCTTTCAACTGTTTTTTCGGGCGTGGTAAAATTTGTTAACAGTTCGTTTAATGGCATAACTATTGTGATAGACGCCGGCCATGGTGGCAGAGACGGCGGCAGCGTGGGAGTAGGGGGCACTATTGAAAAGGAAATTAATCTTAAATATGCATACGCACTAAAAGATAAACTAACAAGTTCTGGCTTCCGCGTGGAAATGACAAGAAAAACGGATGACGGGCTATATTCAGCAAGTGCAAAAAACAAAAAATTGAGCGATATGGAAGCGCGAAAAAATATAATAAAACGCGCAAACCCCAACCTGGTTATAAGCATACATATGAACAGTTTTAGTTCATCTGGGGCAACAGGCGCAAATTGTTATTATAGGCAAGGGGACGAATCGGGCAAACAAATTTCCAACTTAATTCAACAATCTTTTAACACCTATTGCGGAGCAAAATCTAAACTTGGCAAAGTTGGCGATTATTATATTTTAAACAGCACATATTACACCGCGGTGCTGGTTGAGTTTGGATTTTTATCTAATCCGAGCGAGGAAGCGTTGTTAAACACGGACGACTATCGCACAAAACTTATAGACGCGGTTTACTCGGGAATTATTTTGTATTTTGGCGTTTAATTTGCCAAAATTTTAGATGTGGACAAATTTAACCAAAAACACACCCAACACCAATTTTAGAGCCAAAATTTTTAAAAAACGGCGTTTTTATGTGGATAAATCGCCCAAAATAGGTGTTTTGGGGTGAAATTTTTAAAAAGTTATCCACATTTTGTGGAAAAGGTGTGGATAACTTGTGCACAACACCACCTTTGTTGTGGTTAACTTTTTTTATTGTTACAAAACGCTTTAATAACCTTGCATATTGACAATTTTACTTATTTATGTTAATATTTTTTTGTATTGAGGTTGTTATGGATAAAAAATTATATGACGATTTAATAAATTTAGATATTAACCAATTTGATGAAGGTTATGTTTCAACTTTGTCCACCGAACAAATTTATGAATTGCGCCATTACGAGGAAACATTTTTTAAATACAAAAATAAAAAATTGCCCTTCCTTGCCAAATTGATGGTTGGAGCGCTTTCTACTTGTGTGATGGCTGAATTGGTGGCTGTTTTTTCACTTCCTTGGTGGTTGATACCGGTAAGCCTTTTAAACATCGTTGCACTTCCGATTGTGGATTTTGCTTTTTGGGGCGGCAAAAAATTTAACTTGACCCATAAAAAAATTAAAGCATTGAAAAAGGCAAACGGCTTAAAGAAGTTAGAAACTTTGATTAACTGCGCAGAAAAATATACAAACGACTGTGTGTTCGAACATCAACAAATTGAAAGTATGATGTACGATTATAAAAATGAAAAATTTTCTGAGTCTGAAAAATCCGTGCCCGACCTAGCCTTTTATAACTTTGACAATGTTGAAACAAAAAATAAAGAAACTAGTGAAACCGCCAAAACTGAAACAAACAAAAAGGCAGAAGATAACAAAATCCTTAAATTCCCTGGTTTTAAAAATGACAATTTAGATTTATAATAAGATTTAGTTTTATTAATATATTACCTATTATATATAATATATATTAAAAAAATTTATAAAAATATTGACACACGGCTAGGTTTTGTGATATAATAGCCAAGTTAAAACTTTTTAACACACATCTATTTTAAGTCGAGATACAATAGATATGTCCTTACCTAGAAATAGGTCACTAGTCCATAAGGAGGTTATATGAATAGTTACGAGTTAATGTACATTATTCCCGTTCAATCAACCGATGAAGAAAAGGAAACTTTAATTGCACAAGTTAACGGCATGATTGAAACTCGTGGCGGAAAAATTGAATCTGTTGAACGCCTTGGTGCTAAAAAATTGGCATACACAATTAACAAGATGCGCGATGGATATTATGTTTTGGTTAATTTCACCGCCAACGCAAAAGTCCCTAACGATTTAGGCTCTTTGCTTAACATAACAAACGGAATAATGCGTCATATTATAGTTGCAAAATAATAGGAACTCTATTTTAGATAGAGATAGGAGTATGTATGAACAAAGTATTTTTAATTGGCAATTTAACAAAAGACCCTGAATTGTCTACTACCGGCAGTGGAATATCTGTTTGTAGGATGACCATTGCGGTATCTAGAAGGTTTTCAAACGCAGACGGCGCAAGAGATACCGATTTCTTTAACGTTACCGCTTGGCGAGGGACGGCAGATAATTGCGCAAAATTTTTAAAGAAGGGCAATAAAATAGCAGTTGCTGGCTCAATTCAAACCAGAAATTACGAAAAGCAAGACGGAACAAAAGGCTTTTCGGTGGACATTGTTGCCGATGAAGTTGAATTTTTGTCTAGCAAAAATGATGGTTCGTCTGAGGGCGGTGCTAGCGTGGGCTCAAATTCAAGCCCGGTTAGTGACCTGCAACCAGTGGATGACGACACCTTGCCTTTCTAATATATTATAAAAGGAGAATTTTATGGCAGAATTAGAAACACCTGTAACCGAAGAGGTTAAAGAGGTTAAAACAGATAAACCGGCTGAAAGGAAAAAGTTTTTTAAACAACAACACAACAAAAATAAAAAGAAAGTTTGTGCTTTTTGTGAAGATAAAAAACCTATTGATTATAAAGATGTTAACAGGCTTAAAAGGTTTGTTACCGAAAAAGGCAAAATTATTCCTTCCAGGCAAACCGGCACTTGCTCTCGCCACCAACGTGAATTAACCGTTGCAATTAAGAGGGCTAGAAACATTGCTTTATTACCATTTAGCGGTGACTAATATAAACGAGATTTATTCTCGTTTTTTTATTTTTTTACACCAAATTTTTATGTTTAAACATTGGTTTAAATTAAGTTTGTTTGACTATTTTAAATTTTTGGTGTATAATTGTTAAAATTTTATTTTTTGTTTAGGAGTAAAGATGTTTTTAACCGACCAATGGAAGCAAGTGCTTAATAAAATGGAAAACGAGGTTACCGCGGTAACTTTTGATTTGTGGATTAACACCCTTGTTCCTGTTTCTTTTAATAACGACGAATTGCTAATTATGGCGCCAAGTGTAACCGCAAAAAATCAGGTTAATCAGCCCGGAATTTTTGAAAAACTTACCCGCTCGGTGAGGAGCGTTTTTACCCCATACACCTTTGTTAGAATTACCGAAAAAGAAGAGTATGAACAAATAAACCGCAAACAAAATGACGAGTTGGAAAAAATTGCAAACAAGGCTAACATCGTTTCAAAATTTAACAAAAAATATACCTTTGAAAATTTTGTTGTTGGCAAATCTAACCAGGTTGTTTGTGCCGCAATGCAAAGCGTTGCCGAGCATCCAAGCGAAAAATTTAATCCATTGTTTATTTATGGTGGCGTAGGTCTAGGCAAAACTCACTTGATGCACGCGGTGGGCAACTATCTTAATGCACACAATCCTGAACTTAAAGTTTTATATGTTACGTGCGAAAAATTTACCAACGATTATGTTGAATCTATTCGCAATGGCAAAGATAAATCTAACTCCGAATTTAGGGAAAAATATCGCAATGTGGACGTCCTTATGATTGATGATATACAATTCATTAGCAACAAAATGGGCATTCAGGAAGAATTTTTTCACACCTTTAACGATTTATACCAAAACAACAAACAAATTATAATAGCCTCCGACCGCTCTCCTAAGGAAATGAGCGCACTAGAAGAGAGGCTGCGCAGCCGTTTTTCAAGCGGACTAATCCAAGATATTCAAGAGCCAGATTACGAAACAAAAGTTGCAATTATACGCAAAAAATGCAGCCAGGAAGGGTATTTGGTGGACGATGATGTAATCGACTTTATTGCCCAAATCACTAGCACAAACATCAGGGAAATGGAGGGTATTTTAAGCAAGGTTGTGTTCTATTCCAGCCTGCTAAATAAAACTCATGTAAGCCTAGACGATGCGCGCGAGGCACTTAAAGATTATGGCGAAACACAACACACTGACCTGGACGCAGAAAAAATTATTAACACTATTTGTGAGTTTTTTAAAGTTAGCAGGGAAGATTTAATTGGCAAAAAGAAAAATAAAGAAATTGTAGAGCCAAGGCAGATGTGTATTTACCTTATGAACGATATGTTGAATATTCCTTTAACGGCAATCGGCTCACTTTTGGGTGGCAGGGACCACACCACCGTCATGCACGCACGAGACAAAATTAGCAATCAAATAAAAATTAACCCGCACACAAAAACATTGGTTAACGATTTAAAATCTAGATTGTTAAAATATTAAACTGCACTACGCAGTTTTTTAATAAATTCCATAATTTTACAAACAATAATATTTCAAAATTAAAAAAAAATGCAAATTAACACGGTTGAACTTAAAAATTTTAGAAATTACACCAACTCTACAATTAGATTTGGTAAATTTTTAAACTTTATTGTTGGCAAAAATGCGCAGGGCAAAACAAATTTGTTGGAAAGTGTATATTTAGTAAGTGTTGGCAAAAGCCCTAAAAACAGCAAGGACAAACAAATTATAAATTTTAACGCGGAAAATGCAAAAATTAATTTAGAATTTTCTTGTTTAGGGGGAAACAAAACCATTCAGTTATACCTTAACAAAGTTGGCAAAAAAGCAATAAAAATAAACAATCTTAACATATTAAAATTAACCGAGTTGGTTGGTTGCTTAAATGTGGTGTATTTTAGCCCAGACGAGTTAAAATTGATTAAAGAAGTGCCCGAGGATAGGCGCAATTTTTTAGATATTTCAATCAGTCAATTTAACAAACCATATTTATATGAACTTTTAAAATATAACCGTATTTTAAAAATGCGCAATCAAATTTTAAAAAGCAATAATTCTAATCAAAGCAAAATTGAACAACTTGCATTGTTTACTCCGCAACTTGTTGAATCTGCTGAAAAAATAATTAACACCAGGCTAAATTTTTTAAACAAATTAAAAGATATTGCTTTTCAAATTCATCAACAAATTACCCAAACTGAAAATTTGGAAATTTTATATAGTTACACAAAACCACAAAACACAACAATCAAGCAAGATTTAACAAACCAACTTAACGCCGCGCTAGAAAAAGAGTTGGAGTTGGGCTTTACCACAATCGGCCCACACCGGGACGATATAATTTTTAAAATCAATAATCAGGATTGCAAATTTTTTGCAAGCCAGGGACAACAACGCACGGTTGCATTGGTGGTTAAACTTTCGCTTATGGAGGTTATTAAAAACGAAATTGGCGAATACCCAATTTTACTGCTAGATGATGTTTTAAGCGAGTTAGATACTTCCAGGCAAGAGCGCCTTTTAAACATTTGCACAAAATATCAAACCCTTATAACCACAGTGAACATTCCGCAAACCAATTTAGATTATACAACCATTAAAATAGAAAACGGCAATGTTGTGCAATAAATATGTTTTAGTCTTTTACATAGTTTTAATATAATATTAAAAATTTAATTTAACTGTATTTAAAAATAATATAATTAATAATTTTAATAAAAAATTTTTAAAATTTTCAAATTTTATATTCATTTTTAAATATTTTTTACTTTTTTTAATTTTAAATTGATTACAATTTAATCTGTAATTTCTTTATTGTTCAAATTTAAAAAATATAAAACTTCTATGTTTTTATTATTCAATTTAACCTACAAACACTAAATTTGTTTTTAATTATTTATTTTATTTTAATAAATTTTATTACTTTTTGTTTAAAAATTTTTACTTTTTAATCAATTTTTAATAAAATTAACAAAATTTATTTAATTTTAATAAAAAATTTGCCTTTAATTAGAATACATTTGTTTTTATTTGATTAATTGACTTCTATTTTGTATAATCAATATAGGAGGAAAGGAAATGAGTGTTTTATTAACAGGTGGGCTAGGTTATATTGGCTCACACACAGCAGTGGAGTTGCTGCAATCTGGGGAGGATGTTGTTGTTATCGACAATCTTTCTAACAGTAATATTAAAACAAAAACAAATATTAAAAAAATAGCATCGGAAAAGCGCAAAATTAGTGCAAAAAATTTTAAAGTATATATCGGTGATTTGCGCGACACAAATTTAGTTGAAAAAATTTTTACAGAAAACAAAATAGACTCAGTTATTCATTTTGCTGGTTTAAAAGCGGTTGGAGAATCGGTAAAAAAGCCGCTGGAATATTACGATAACAATATTAATTCTACCTTATCTTTATTAAAGGCTATGAATAAGTTTAAAGTTAAAAATTTAGTGTTTAGTTCTAGCGCAACGGTTTATGGCCAGGCAAAATCTATGCCAATTTACGAAGATTTTGAAGTGGGAGCAACCAATCCTTACGGCAGAACAAAGTTATTTATAGAGGAAATTTTAAAAGATGCTTACGCTGCCGATTCAACTTTAAACATTGCTATTTTAAGATATTTTAACCCAATTGGTGCGCACGATAGCGGCCTGATTGGCGAAGACCCAAACGGAATTCCTAACAATTTAATGCCATATATTTCGCGCGTGGCAACCGGAAGATATGACCACCTAAACATTTTTGGCAATGATTACAACACTCATGACGGAACAGCAGTTAGAGATTATATTCATGTTGTAGATTTAGCAAAAGGGCATTTAAAAGCACTTAAAAAGTTAAGAAAAAATTGCGGGTTGCAAATTTACAACCTTGGCACAGGAGTGGGCTATTCTGTGTTAGATTTGGTTAATGCGTATAACTCAGTTTGCGGCAACAAGGTTAAATACATATTCGCCCCAAGAAGACCAGGCGATGTTGACATTTGTTACGCCAATGTGGACAAGGCTAAAAAGGAATTAGGCTGGACGGCTAAACGAAATTTAAAAAATATGTGCAAAACAAGTTATAATTTTGAATGTAAAAAATCTAAATTAAAATAATTTTAAATTTGATTTATTCTTAAAAAAATAAAAATTTGTTATAATTTTTAAGTTTTTATATGTTTTTTGTATTATTTTTTATTAATTTTTAATTTTTTTAAAAAATTTAATGTAGTTATATTTATTTAATTAATGTTGTAAATTTAATTTATTTTATTATTTTAGTTTTATATTATCTTATTATAAATTTATTTAAATTATTTAACAATTAAAAAATAAAAAATGCCTAACCAAAAGTTAAGCATTTTTTTATTCGGTAACATTTAGATTGTCTAATTTTTGTAAATCTTTTTCACAAATATATTTAGGTTTTTCAATTTGTTCATAATCTAGGGCTTTATTTCTGTTAAAATTTATTCGTTTGTTGTTAGATTGTTTGTTTTTCAATTGACGTTGTATTAACCTGCGTATCATAATTAAGCCTCCTTTTAAAACGCGTGCGAGGGAAATATTAGCATATAAAAAATTTAATTTCAACCAAATTTATTATGTTTTTTTAATATTTTTAGTGTTTTTTGTTAAATTTTTATATTTTTTTTATTTCTTTTCACAGTCTAACACATAATATGAAATAAAAATCCATTTAATGCCATTTTTTCTTATTTGTTTAAAATTTTTGTTAAAAAAAACACCCAAACATATTTTCTGTTTAGGACGCTTTGTTTAAATTATTTAATTCTTTTACTTTTTGTGCAACTTTCCACAAACTCGTAAACATCCACTCTTCTTTTAAATTTTGGCAGTTCGTAAAGTTTTACCGCGTATAGTTTATTATCATAAAATGATTTATACTTTGTTAAAATGTCGTCTAGTGCGTGTTCTATTGAATTGTATTTATGTATGCCGCGATAATACTGCCACGAATATTCAAACCAAAACCAATTTTCCTTTTCTTTAAACAGGGCAAAAGTGTGGGTGGGCCCGCCGTCATTTTTATTTAGTAAACTTTCAATAAAATAACATTTGTGTTCAATGCCGGCCGATTTAAAAAATTCGTCTTCCAACACACAAAAATCCCAACAAACACCATATTTGCTTTTTAAAAAATCTTCCCCAAGGCGGAGTTTGTAAAATTTGTCCATGTTTTGTTGGAAATCTGGCTCTAAGTCGGTAAAAATTTTGTTCCTATACTTAAAACCATATTTCATGTTTGCTTTAAAATAATTCATTAATTCTTTTGGTGTGGTTATACCGAATTTTTTAAAATCCATAATTTACCTGCTAGAATAATTATATCAACTTTTCCTACAATCTCAAAATGTTTATCGGTTCTTTAAACTAATAAGGTTAATGTATAGTATATATTCAGATGAAATAAAAAAGGTTATAAAAATTATAATTGCCATGTTTAAAACTTTATTATTTGCACTTTTAAATGTGTTTCTATTAAGTGGTAGTTATATTAAAAATTATTTCTAGCCGTCTTTATTTTATCTGATAAATGCTTCCAAAGGGGAGTTATCAACGGGAAAAGGGACTTGTACACACATTTATAAACAGTTCTACCCACATCAAATGTGGATAAAAATTGTATTTTAAAATTTATAATTTGCTATTTTTAGCACAATATATTGTGGTTTGAACAACTTGTCCACTTTTCCACCACCCCTAATAAAAAAACTACTATCAAAAAAATAAATATATAAATTAATAAGCGCGCGCACACATTCATAATAATAAATCTCTTTAATTCACAACTCTATACATTGTTTGTAGGTTAACACAATAAGTATTTACAATAAAACACATATTTTGTGCTTATAAAAACATGATAAATTTGTTTTTTTATATACTTACACTAAAAACTTAGTAGAACTTTGTTTATTTTAAACCTCTAACTATGTTTATAATTAAACACTCACTTGTTTATCATGAAAACACAAAATGTTGTTATATCGCGTTTATTTACACCTGAGTAAATGCTTGCATATCAAAACATTAAATGCGTTTGTAGATATACTCGCCGAAATCTATTTATGCCGAAAACACTAAATATGTTTTATAATAAACTTAATTGAATATGTTTTTATGAACAACTCAAAAAGTGTTTACTATAAAAACATGCTAAAATTTGTTAATACACAAAAAGTGTCGGCTTAAACCAAAACTGTCCATACACACAAAACATGTCCATAAACAAAAAATCTGTTCCCGCACACAAAACATAACAATGCATACAAAATTAAAAAAAATTTTCAACTTTCTGACAGATTTTCTTGCTTTTTCAAACAGGTTTGTGCTAATATAATAGTGTAAAACTTAAAGCCAATTCAAACAATAAATTTTGGTTTTATAAAATTTTAGTTTGGTATAGTTTTGTTTTTATAAGCATTTAGTTTTATATGGGGTAAATAGGGGTTAACCTATAAAAATTTAAGCACAAAAGGAGAAGTATGAAATTTAGATGTGATGGGCTCGAATTAAGCGAGGCAATAGCAACAGTAAGCAAAGCAATTAGCAATCGTACAACCTCTCAAATTTTAGAGGGTATAAAAATGGTCTGTGGGGAGGATAAAATTATTCTATCCGCAACCGACCTGGAAATGAGTATAGAAAAATCCATTAGGGCGGAAGTTGACTCGGCTGGTGAAACGGTTGTTCCGGGCAGATTGTTTGGTGATTACATTAAAAAACTAACCAACGAACAAATTCAGTGTGAACTTAACGAAAAAAATCAGTTAAAAATCTCATATACCGACAGTGAGGGTTGCTTGCAATGTATGGAAATTAGTGAATTTCCTCAGTTAAAAGAAGTTAATAAAGATAATTATTTTCAAGTTGGCAAGGAAGATTTTAAAACTTTAATCAACAATGTTAACTATGCAGTTGCGCAGGACGATAGCAGGCCAATTTTAAAAGGCATTTTGTTGGAAGTTAATTCAACTTCTATCCGCGCGGTTGCCGTTGACGGTTGCAGGCTAAGCATTGCAAATAAGCCGGTTATTATGTCCACTGCCGAATTTAAAATTATTGTTCCAGGCAAAAATTTGTACGAAATTACCAAAATGTTAGATAATGAGGGTGATATTAAAATTTACGTTCACAGCAATAACATTATGGTAGATTTGGGGGACACTATTATTATTAACCGCTTAATAGATGGTCAGTTTATCAACTACCGCCAAATTGTTCCAAAGGAATTTGCCACTGTTGTAACAATAAATAAAGAGCAATTAGAGGATGCAATTGACCGCGCCAGCGTATTAAGTAGAATTGATAAAAACAACCTTGTAAAATTTGACATTAAAGAAAAGAATTTGATGTTAACCTCTAACAGCGAGTTTGGCAATACTAAGGAAAATATAACAGTTGGCGTTAAGGGTAACGATTTAAACATTGCCTTTAATTCAAAATATTTTTACGATTGCCTGCGAGTTATAGATAACACTTACATCAAAATAAATTTAAACAGCCAAATTCAACCATGCGTTATAACTCCATGCGAGGGTGAGGAATTCTTGTTCTTAATTCTACCTGTTAAGGCTAGATAAATTTATTTGATTACTCGTTTTAAACAAAAAATCATTAGAAAAACCATGTGTAATAATATAGATGAAAACACACAAAACAAATTAAAATAAATGGTTTAAAAATTTAGCAAGGTGTTTTAAATAGATTTTGTTTAATAATATCTTTCAACTAATAATTTTTATTATATCTTTTAATTCAATAAAAATTTATAAACCTAAAATTCAACAATATAGAAACGGCATTCCGCCGTTTTTTTATTTTAAAAAGTTTAAACAAAATCAATAACCTTATATTAAATAAACGATTAAATATATTGCCAAAATTTCTTGTAAAAACCATTTTATTATTCTAACCAAACGATTAATATTGGGTTCCCGCAGAACATCAAATGTTTTGTGGGGAAAAGGAGCAAACAAGTGAAGGCGTAATTTGCAACACCTGAGCAAATAGGCTATAACGCCGTTCGCGACACGAGATACACTCGACTCGGACAAGTCAAGTCCTCGCTCGGTATGACAGGAAAAGTAAAATAAGAATCCTTTGTCATTCCGACCAAGCGAAGCGCGTGGAGCGAATCTCTAAGCAAGAACACAGTTTGAAACGTACAAATACTTGCAGCAAATGAACAAAAGCGCCGTTCGCGACACGAGATACACTCGACTCGGACAAGTCAAGTCCTCGCTCGGTATGGCAGATGGGCGATTTAGAAAAAACACATAATTCGAAAAAGCATAGTATTGCAATAACTATTAAGAAAAATACAACAACACATTTGTCTTTCCGACCAAGCGAAGCGCGTGGAGTGAATCTCAATTTAAAACATTTACCTATTGGAGAAGGAATCATGAGGGAGAACCTTGGTGTCCCATAAAAATATAGGGACCCCGCAAAACTCAAAGATTTTGTCGGGAAAAGGAGCAAACAAATGAAGGCATAATTTGCGAAAACCTAAGCAAATAGGATAGAACGCAGTTAGTGAGGCGAGATACATTCGACTCGTTTTACTTGCTCGGTATGACAAACAATCTTTAATTTAGTTCTTTCAATAAAACAACATTAATTTATATTCGACCAAACAAATCAAAACAGAATTGTTTAAAAATTAATTATAGTTATCTTTTAATATAATCACGATAAAAACAACTTTTAAAAATAAACAATTTTTAGGTGGCGGAAAGATGGGAAATTGAAAGGCAATTCTATTGACAAGCGGGCAAAAATTTGATAATATAAGCCTAGGATTTATTATTTGCAACCCTAAGGCGAAAAGCCAACCCATTAAGAATTTTTCTTAAAGCAATGTCCTAACAAGGCATTTTTTTATTAAAAAGCCTATTAAATTACTAAATTTGTCGAATTTGCTAAAATTGTTTTTAAATTATTTAACAAATTAACTTTTGCAAAATAAACTAAAATAATTAGCAAATAATTTGTAATTTAATTACATCATTAAATTTAAAAGGAGTTATTATGAAACAGACCTATCAACCAAAGAAAAAACAACGCAACAAAGTTCATGGTTTTAGAGCAAGGATGAAAACCTTATCTGGTAGAAATGTTATTAAAAGACGCAGAAACAAAGGTAGAAAAGAACTTACTAAATAGAGGTTTTTATGCTTAAAAAAATAAACCGTCTAAAAAAAAGAAAAGAGTTTAATTACATATACAAAAAAGGCACAGTAATTTATTCTAACAACTTTTTAATTCATTATGTGCGCGCTTTTAAGCCGTACCCACAAATTGGCATAAGTGTGTCAAAATCGGTGGGCAACAGCGTGGTGCGCAGCCGAGTAAAACGTATAATAAGTGAGGCGTGCAGGCTAAATATAAACAAATTTGCTGTTAAAAATTATATAATCACAGCAAAGGAAAGTATTGTTAATAAAAAATCTAACGAAATAGAGGCCGAGTTAATTAAACTTTTAACAAAAAACAACCTAATTGTTAAGGAACAAAATGTTTAAAATTTACTATATTTTAACTTTTCCGCTAACCTTTTTAGCAATATGTTTAATAATGATTTATAGGTTGATTATTCGCAAATTTTTGGGTAAATCGTGTAAATTTGTTCCAACGTGCAGCAGTTATGGGTTAGATAGCATTATTCAATTTGGCTTTTTTATTGGTGGCTACTTAACTTTAAAGAGACTTTTAAAATGCCGTCCATCTTCCCCTGCGGGCATAGACTACCCAAAATTAAACTTACAAGGAAATTATAAATGGAAATGTTAAATTCTTTCAATTTGCTTTTAGCAAACGATTTATGGACAATTATTATTTCAAAATTGGCTGGCTGGATTGTAAACTACGGTTGGGCAATAATTGTTTTTACAATCCTTTTAAAATTGGTGTTAACCCCGCTAGATGTTTGGCAACGTGTTTCTAGCCAAAAGCAATCTAAGGTTATGGCGCTGATGCAGCCACAAATGGAAGCACTGCAAAAGAAATATGGCGATGATAAAGAAAAGTTAAACCAGGAGCAAGCAAACTTATATAAAAAATATAATGTAAACGTGGGCGGGATGTGTTTTTCGTTGTTGTTTACATTGGTTATAACAATAGTGATAACCTTTTCGCTTTATGGCAGTTTGCGTGCCCTTGGTCAGGAAAAACTATATGAAAACTATCACGCGCTAGAAGTTACATATAACGAGGCGTCCGCCACGGCAGATAGCAACAACCTTGTGGACGAGGAAAAGAACGAATATGTAATTCAAGTTGTAAAAGATAAGTATGACCAAATTAAAAAACAAGATGGTTGGCTTTGGGTTAAAAATGTTTGGAAGGCAGACACAAACACAAGCCAATTTGTGGAATTTGAAAGTTATGCAAATCATTACAACTTAACAGGTGAGGCTAGAACGCAGGCAAAAGAAATTTATTCAATAATCACCTCATCCATAAATAAACAAACGGGTGAGGCAAACGGATATTTTGTGTTAATTGTGTTGGCAGTGTTAGTTTCGTTTGTAACGCAATTAATAAGCGCAAAATTGCTTGCGCCAAAGGGTCAAAAATTAACATTAACAAATTGGATTATGATGATAATTGTGCCAATAACCATGGTGATATTGGTTACAACGTCAAACGTGGTGTACACCTTGTATGTTATTGTTAACTCAATTATGACAGCGCTAATTTCAACCATAATCTCACTTATAATGCGTAACAAAAACAAAACAAGCAACCCCGAACAGGAACTTAAAAAGATGCGCAAAATAGAAGTTGTTGAATATAGTAGAAATTACAAAAAATAGGAGGAATGTATGCAAATAGAGGCTACAGGGAAAACAGTAGAAATAGCAATCCAAAATGGCCTTTTGGAAAGCGGCATGAAAAGAGAAGACGTGCAAGTAAAAGTTGTAGATAACGGCGGGCTTTTTAAAAAAGCCAAAGTGATTTTATCTTGGGGGGAGGAGCAATCCACCGAACCAGAAACCGAGCCACAATCAAGCGAAGAAAGCACAATAGAGCAAACAAGCCAAATATCAGAAACCAAAGCCGAAACCAAGATTGAACAAAAAAAGAGGATTGTAGATAGTTCCAGATTGCAACAAGCAGGCAAGGATTTCTTGTTGGGTTTAGCAAAGTTTTATGACGAAAATGCAGTTGTTAGCGTGGAAGTTAAAGATAATGATGTTTACTTTGCAGTAACGGGTGAAAACCTTGGCAAATTAATTGGCTTTAAAGGTGAAAATTTATCTGCAATTCAAATGATTTTAACCGGGCTTAAAATCAAAGGTGAGGGCGCAATCAGAATGTATTTAGACATTGCTGGTTACAAGGCCAACAAAAATCAAGCGTTAATAGACTTAGCCAACAAAACGGCCGACCAGGCAGTAAAAATTGAACGCAATATACACCTAGACCCAATGAACGCGTACGAACGCAGAATTATTCACACAACAATTCAAGAAAGGTCGGACGCAACAACAGAGTCTACCGGCGAGGGCGAAAAACGCCATGTTGTTGTTAAGCCAATATTTAAAAAGTAAGTGGCATTGCCACTTTTTTTTAACCTTTTTTACCGCTAATTTTAGCAACCAAAAATTTTGCACACTATATTAAAATTATTAGCAAAAATTTATATTTTTTAAATATACAATTTTTTTAAAACAAAACATTTTAAAAACACAAAGCAAAACCTTTCTTTTACATTTTAAAATAAAAAACCACAAAACAAAAATGTGTTAAATTTTAAATAAACATTTTATTTTAAATAACCAACGCACCAAGCAACATAAAACAATATTAAATTATATCGACAATATTTAGGCATTTGTAACTATTTATATTTGACAATGCAACTTTATTTTTGCTATAATTAATTTTATTAATTTTAAATTTATAATTAGCGTGCTAATTTAAATTATAATTAACACATATTTAAATTTATAATTAGCGTGCTAATTTAAATTATAATTACATCTAATTAAATTTATAACTACTTGTTTATTTAAATTTAAGGTGTTTATTTAAATTTGTAATTGTAATAATCAAAAATTAAATTAAAAACTATTTTTAAAAGGAGCAAAATATGGAAAACATCGAGCAACAAAGTGAATTTGATATCAAGGTGGAAAAGGTTAAAAAATTAGAATCCAACGGGGAAAAGGCGTACAAAGCCAAATTTAACAAAACACACGAAATTCACAATTTAGATAACTGCGAATTGGGCACTCATGTTAGCGTTGCCGGGCGTATGATATTCAAACGCACATTTGGCAAACTTATTTTTGCTCGCCTTTATGCAATAGGCGATAATTACGAAATGGATTTAACTGCCCCTATGCGCACCAGCGTTCAAATTAGCCTTAACTTCAATGTTGTTGGGGAAGAGAGGTTAAAATATTTTAAAGAGTTTTGCGATATTGGCGATTTTGTTGGTGTTAATGGCGAACTTATTCGCACCCAAACCGGGGAGTTGACCGTGCAAGTTGAAACATTTGAATTACTTTCCAAAGCACTGCGCGGTCTGCCAGAAAAGTTCCACGGCTTAGTTGATACCGACAGCAGATATCGTCAGCGCTACTTAGACATAATTTCAAACGAAAAAAGCAGAAATGCGGTTATAATTCGCTTTAAAGTTATGCAATTTATTCGTGATTTTTACATCAAACACGGCTTTTTAGAAGTGGAAACCCCAATTTTGCAAAATGCGGTTGGCGGGGCACTTGCAAAACCGTTCAGAACACATCACAACGCACTAGACCTGGACATGAATTTGCGCATATCGCCTGAAACTTTCCACAAGCGCGTTATTGCGTGCGGGTTTGACAAAATTTTTGAATTTGCCAAAGATTTTCGTAACGAGGGTCTGTGCGTGGACAAATTGCAAGAGTTCACCATGCTTGAAAGTTACGCCGCTTATTGGGATTTTGAAGATAGCATTAAATTTTACACTGAAATGTTTAGGGAAGTTTGCAAATACATTTTTGGCAAGTACGAATTTACCGCCAACGGCCGAACAATAACTCTGCCTGAGCAGTTCCCACGCATGGACTATGTTGCCACTTTAAACGAAATTTTGGGCATTAATGTTTTAGATATAACAGATGTTGACGAGTTTAAAAAATTGGTGTTAAAGAAAAAATTGCTTGAAGAATTTGAACTAAACGACCAATTTACCGTGGGCGGAATTATAGACCTATTATACAAAAGGAAAATGCGCCCAAATATTATCGAGCCAACAATTTTATACAACTACCCAAATGTTGTTCCGCTTGCTAGATATAGCGATAAGGACGATAGAATTATTGAAATGTTCCAACTTGTAATTGATGGGCAAGAAATGGTTAAAGGTTATAGCGAACTTGTTAACCCAATCCAACAAAAGCGCAACTTTGAAGAGCAAGCCAAGGCAAAACAAAAAGGCGATGCCGAGGCAATGGATTATGATAAAGAATACATTTTGGCAATGGAGCACGGCTTCCCACCAATTTCTGGCATAGGCTTTGGCATTGATGTGTTTATTTATCACTTGCTGGATTGCGAAAATATTAGGGACACAATTTTGTTCCCAATTGTAAAACCAGAGGCGGACGGCAATGAAAATTAGTTTAATTGGCAGCGGCAGATGGGCGTCCAACATCGCCGGGCTATGCTTAAAAAACAATCACACCGTCCTTTGCTGGGAGCGAGATATTAATGATGATAGCCAATTTTTTAAGCACGCCAAAAATGAATATATAAATTTGTCGGCATACAAAAAATGCGGGCAACTAACTTTTACTCACGACCTTAAAAAGGCAATTAAGTATGGCGACTTTGTTATAATTTCCATTTTAAGCCAAAAATTGGATGAGTTGATGGAAAAAATAAAACTAGTGCCAAATTTTAGCAACAAAAATTATTGCCTTGCAATGAAAGGTGTTCAGGCGGAAACAGGCAGAACGCTAAGCGAAATTATGCGTGATGCGGGCGTAGATAAAAACAACATTGTTGTAATGGCGGGGCCAGGGCATATTCAGTCCATTTTAGCGGGCGAAAAAACACACATGATTGTTGCCGGCT
>CANPWT010000009.1 GCA_947584775.1 uncultured Clostridia bacterium
AATCCCTGCGCCTTGGGGTGCAATTGTGGTAACGATAATTATAACGCGAGAGTTTATTGTTGCAGCCATTCGCCTTGTTGCGGCAAGCAAAGGTCAGGTTGTTGCAGCGGACATTTGGGGCAAATTAAAAACCGTTGTTCAAATGGTGGCAATACCTGTTTGTATGCTGTTGGCGTTTTTGTTAACTTGCGGGCTAAACATCGCCGCTTGGGTGGTAATTTTATTTAAAGTGTTATCTTATGTAAGCATTGGACTGGCAACCATTTTAACCGTCCTTTCGGGCATAAACTATGTGGTTAAAAACGCTAGCGCGCTTAAAGAATAAGTAAAAATTTTATAAAACTATCGAACAAATGTTTGACAAATAAATTAAAAATTTGATACAATATCGCTAAATAAGGAGAGTTTATGACAGACGATAAGAAAAAAGCATTAGAGTCGGCAATTGCGCAAATTGAAAAGCAATATGGCAAAGGCTCTATTATGAAAATGGACGAGCAAAACATTGGCGAGGGGGTGGAAGTTATTCCAACCGGTTGTTTAACGCTTGACATTGCCTTGGGCGTTGGTGGCCTGCCTAGGGGTAGAATTATAGAAATTTATGGCCCAGAAAGCAGCGGTAAAACCACGGTTGCCTTGCACGTCATTGCCGAGGCGCAAAAAATGGGCGGCACAGCAGCCTTTATTGATGCGGAACACGCGCTAGACCCAATTTATGCTCAGCGTCTTGGGGTGGACATTAAGAACTTGTATGTTTCTCAGCCAGACACGGGCGAACAAGCGCTAGAAATTACCGAACAATTAGTGCGCTCGGGCGGGGTGGATATTGTTGTTATCGACTCGGTTGCTGCCCTTACCCCAAAAGCGGAAATTGATGGCGAAATGGGAGATAGTTTTATTGGCTTGCAGGCTAGGCTTATGAGCCAGGCATTGCGAAAACTTACCGGCGTCACTTCAAAAAGCAAAACCCTAGTTATATTTATTAACCAATTAAGGGAAAAAGTTGGCGTTATGTTTGGCAATCCGGAAACAACCCCGGGCGGCAAGGCGCTTAAATTCTATTCGTCCGTGCGCTTGGATGTTAGAAAGACGGATACAATTAAAAACGGGCAAGATGTGGTTGGCAGCCGCACAAAGGTTAAAGTGGTTAAAAACAAGGTTGCCCCTCCATTTAAAACTGCCGAGTTTGACATAATGTATGGCGAAGGTATTTCCACCCTTGGTTGCATAATAGACGCTGCGCTAGAAATTGGCGTTATAGAAAAATCTGGCTCGTGGTTTAGTTATAATGGCGACAAAATTGGCCAGGGTAAAGAAAATGTTCGCGCTTATTTAGGTGCGCATCCAGAACTTGCTAACGAAATAGATAAAATTGTGCGCGAAAAATTATTAAACAAATAAAATGATACAAACAATAAAAATAGAAAATGTTGCCCTAATTAGTTCGGCAACCCTAAATTTTACAAATTTACTCAATGTTATCAGTGGCGAAACGGGTGCGGGTAAAAGCATCATGCTGGATGCATTGAGTTTTGTTTTTGGTGGCCGAGCAGATAAATCGCTAATCCGCTCGGGCGAAAGCAAAATGCGGGTGGAGGCAATTTTTACCAACCTAACGCAAAAGCAAAAAGATTTTGTTTTAAACGAACTTAACATCGATGTGGCGGACGAATTATTTTTGTTTAGGGAACTAGACCTTTCTGGCAAAAACATATGCAAAATTAATGGCGAATTGGTGCCGGTTAATATGGTTAAAAAAATTTGTTTAATGCTAGTAGATATTCACGGCCAAAGCGAACATCTTGCCATTTTAAACAATGATTATCAATTGCAAATTATAGATTTATTTAGTAAAACCGCAAGTGGTGTTTTGCAAAAAATTGCCGGCAAAATAGACCAAATTAAAAGCGTGGAAAGCCAAATTAAATTGCTTGGCGGAAATGAAAGCGAAAAGCAAAATTTAATAGACCTATACAGTTATCAAATTAACGAAATTAAAAATGCCAACATTGGCGCAACCGAGTATGAAGATTTGCTTGCCGAAAAAAAGGAAATGCAACAGTTTGAACACATCAACAACGCGCTAAAAATTAGTTACGAGGCGGGCGAAAGAAATAGTTTTAACCCATCTGCAATGGAAAATATTAACGCAAGTTTAAAGGCATTGCAATCTATAAGCGACATCAATGGCCATTATCAGGAATTATACAACAGGTTAAACAGCCTTTCCATTGAACTAGCGGACATTAATCAAACAATTTATAACGATTTAAACAACAATGTTTTTGACGAGCAACGCTTTAACTACATAGACCAGCGCTTGGATTATATAAAATCTTTGTTCCGCAAATATGGCGGAAGTTACGCCAGCATGAACGAATATTTAAACACCACTTGCCAAAAATTGGACAATTTAACAAATAGTGCGCAAAAATATGCCGAACTAAACGAAACTAAGGCAAAACTAATTGAACAAACGCAAGCCCTGCAACAAAGTTTAACAAAAATCCGCTTAGATAGCGCAAAAAAATTGTGTGCCCGCATTGGCGAGGAACTTAAATTTTTGGGCATGCCTGCCGCCCGCATGGATGTGGAATTTTCTACAATAAGCGAGCCTTATTCGTACACCGGGGCAGATAGAGTTGAATTTATGTTTAGTTCCAACTTGGGGTTCGAGTTAAAGCCATTAAACAAGGTGGTTTCGGGCGGAGAAATGAGCCGCGTAATGCTAGCGTATAAAATTGTTGTTGGCGAAGTGGACGATATCTCCACCATTATTTTTGACGAGGTAGATAGCGGCCTAAGCGGGGAAATTGCAAGCGTGGTTGCAAAATATTTGGCAAGGCTAAGCATAAACAAGCAAATTATTGCCATTTCGCACCTGCCGCAAATTTGCGCAATGGCAGATAATAACATTAAGGTGTATAAACTTGCCAATGGCAAAACCACCAACACGTTTACCGAGCAACTGACGGGCGAAAAATTATTAACCGAAATTGCCCGCTTAATGGGCGCAGAGGCTAACGAAAAGGGTTTAGTTGTAAGCGCGGATTTAAAACAAAAAAGTTCGGCCTACAAGCAAAGTTTAAATAAATAGGCAATAAAAAAACTCCCAAACGGGAGCGCTTTTTATTTATTAATGTCTATTGCGTTCATTGGGCAAAAGTTCATACAACTGCCACATCTTATGCATTTTTTAGGGTCAATTTTTGCTTTGCCTTTAACAATTTTAATGGCTTGCACCGGGCAGATAGCAACACATCCCCCGCAGGCTATACATTTTTTTTCGTCAACCATAATTTCTCCTTTGCTATATATTTATGTTAGCATTTTAAAATGGTTAAGTCAACAAAATATTTAGCATTAATTTTGGCCGACCGTGGTTTCTTCGTCTGACTGCAACAATTTTAAATCTTTAATTTCAGTAATGTAAAATTTGCCAGGGTGGGCGTTACTGTTGCTTACTAAATAGTTTTTATCGTCTTTTTTTGTAATGTAAAAGTAAAAATCTTCGCCGTCAACAGTAATAAGGGCAAAACTTGAAGCAAGCATATCTAGTTTATCGTTATTTTTGTCTTTAAAGAAATTGCGAATGTCTTTTATGCTTGGGGTGGTGTTCAAACTTCTATCAATGCTGTCTATGCACATGCTTAAAGCGCACTCGTCAAAGCATAAATCGTAAAAGCCAAGTTCTGTTCCAATTATGCAACGATGCAAACTATCGTCCAAATGTAAATTGTCCTTTTTGCGTATAACATCAACATAAAAAGGCTCTAACCCTGAAATAAAATTCTTTAAGTGATATTTTAATTCAGTGTTGTTTTTTAGCAAAACGTTTAAAATTTTGTTGTAAGATTTGTGTATAATTTGTTCCATTTTTCCTCCATAATTACAATATAACACATATTATATATTTGTCAATAGGTAATTTGCATTAAGCGTTTAAGTTTGTGCTTTTTTTCTCGTCAAAATCTTTTAAAAAGGTGGTGATATCAATTTCTGTTCTGCTTTGGCTGATTGCGCCATTGTCCCTTTTAAAGCAAACTAAATCGAATCCGTCGTCGGTGTTGTTTCTAACAATATAAAACATCCAACTTTTGTCAAAATATTTTAGCGATTCACTGTCGTTAATATCATAATTTTCTGGCCTGCCGCAACTAAAATATAGGGTAATGGCGGAGCGAGAATACTCTTTAAAATCCACATTGTTTGGGTTTAACGATGCAATTTTGCCAAGGTTTGTTAAGTCGTTATTAGCAAGTTGTGGAAATACTAGGGTAAAATACATTTTGCCAAGTTGGTCGTCGAAAATTGATAATGATAAACTCCTATTAAAAAATTTTGCATCAATAAATTTGTGCTCGTCCGAATAAGAATATGGCACGCGTTTATGCAATCTTTGGCTTAAAATTACCGTGTCCGGATTTGATTCTAATTTAAAAATAAACGTTGAGACAGTGCGTAAAAATTTTTTAAAATCATCATCGGTTTTAGCAAGGTTTACAAAAAGCCTTTCATATTTTTCATTAAATATCATAATTCCCTCTAAGGGTATATTATCACAAAATATGCGTTTGTCAATAGCGTTTTTTATTTTTATGTTTAAATTTGGGTAATTTGACCGTGTGCTTTATTATATTTATATAATAATTTTTAAAAATGTTTAAATTTATTTGGAAAAAGTTTTTATTTTGGTTATAATAAAAATATGAAAGCGGATGTAGTGATCATAGGGGGAGGTCCTGCTGGGCTTACGGCCGGCATTTTTGCTAGCCGCGCTGGGCAAAAAGTTTTGTGCATTGAAAAACTTGCTTTTGGCGGTCAAGCCTCACTATCTTATGAAATTGCCAACTACCCCGGGCTGGAAAATATTTCGGGCGCGGACTTGGCAAACAAAATGTACACACACGCTAAAAACTTGGGCGTAAATTTTGAAAACGCGCAAGTAATTCAACTAAAACAAATTAAATCGGGTTTTAGCATTAAAACAAAAAATGCAACACACAACGCCAAAAAAGTAATCATTGCAAACGGCTTAAAAAGGCGCACCCTTAACCTTAGCGGGGAGGGTGAACTTACCGGCAAGGGCATAAGTTATTGCGCAAGTTGCGATGGCGGTTTTTTTAAAAATAAAACAGTGGCAGTTGTGGGTGGCGGAAACACGGCCATGGAGGATGTGGCATATTTAAGCCATCTTGCCAAAAAAATTTATTTAATAAACCGTAGTGAAAATTTTAGGGCAAACCAATTTGAATTAAATAAAATAAAAGCCAACAAAAAGGTGGAAATTTTAGAAAATGCAGTTGTTACAAAACTTTTTGGCACAGAATACTTAACCGGTGTTGAAGTTAGCGTTTTGGGCAAAAAGCAACAATTAAAAATAGACGGCTTGTTTGTGGCAATTGGCGGCGTGCCCGATTTAGACTTTGTAACTTTTGATATAGCGCGAGATAATTTTGGCTATATAAAAGTGGACGAAAACATGCGCACCAGCGTTAAAAATTTATACGCGTGTGGCGATGTAATACACAAAAATTTTAGGCAGGTTGTAACCGCTTGTGCCGAGGGCGCAATTGCCGGCAATGCCTGCATAGAGGGGAAATGAAAAAAAGCATAGGGGTAAGTTTAATAATTGCTTTTGCGATGATTATGTCGCTGTTTGTTTTTAAGCCTTACACCTACAATTCTTACGCTGATAGTTTGGCAGTTGCGGGCTATCATTTGTATGATTTATATAATAACAACGAATATCTTTCAACTTCCGCGCTGGGAGAAGCGGACGGCTATGGCAGGTTCGAGTTGGGCGATGAGGGCGCAACCTTAAACGCCAACGCGTATGAGGGTAATGAAATTGTTGGTTTTAAAATAATACTTACTCATGATGATAGCAAATCTATTTTTATAGATAATCAAAATTTAATAGACGGGCAAAAATCAATATCTGAGGGGTACGATTTTTTAGACGGCCAAACCATAACAGTTAATTTTAGTGCGGACGAGGCCTTTGGTGGGCATTACACTCGCGCCAGCCTGCATATTTCCAAAGTGTTTGCCGATTTAATTGTTTACCCCGTGTTTGATTACATTTATTACAATGTTGAAATTGACGAACAAAGTTTTAATTTGTTTAAGCATGAAAACTCACTAAATGTTTTAGATAACACAATTTATTACACCAACTTTTTAGAAAGTGAGAATAAATACACCAACGCAATTTTAAAAAGCCAAGATAAATATTATTTTGTTGGCGATATCTATGCGCAAGACACTTCCTTTTATTACACCCAAAAGCCTAAAAATGATGGCAGTGACGAAAATGTAAAAATAGATATTATGCGCGGTGCTTTCCGCTTAAATGAAACGGTTGAAGCGCATTTTGATGTGGACATGGTGGATTACGCGGACGGAAAAACTGCGCAAGAATATAGTCAAAAACAAAATTTAGATATCACTAATTTAAAAATTCAATCTGGGCAGGATATCCAAACAGTTGCTGTTGCCGCTGATAGAGAATTAAATTCGGCCGTGGATGCAGTTAAAACATTGGACGAACTTAAACGCACCACCGCAGTAAGCATTCGTTTTGCAGTTAAAAATACACCAAACACAGCACAGACCATCTCGTTTGGCTACAACCAATTTTTTGTGGCAAGCGTTGTAATTAAATTGGACGGGGAAGAAGTTTCAAACCAAAAATTATTTGCATCCGACCCTGAGGGTAGCCTATTTACCTTTTTAACCGCCGATGGCAACATAACAGTTAGCGAATATGTTAGCAAAATAGAAAAGGACAAATTTTTTGTACAATCTGCCCAGCCAAGCATAAAAATAGATGCCCCTAAAAACTTTAATTATAGGCAAGGGGAAGAATATTTTACATATTACATATTAAACACCATTGATGGCGAGCAAACCACAAGCAAAACCTTTAATTTAGAGCAGGACACACAAATTGTTGTTGAACTTTCCACTGTAAAATACGAGGTTAATTTTAGTTTAAGAGTAATTAACGAATTTGGCGCATTGCAACCGCTAGATTTATTAACAAGCTTTACCGCAAAATCCCTAACGCGCGGGGAGGGCTTTAATTTAACCCGTGAAAACGCAGATAGTTTTATTGGCTACAACTTTTTAGGATATAGCCAAATAGATAACGAAGCGGAAATAAACAGCGGGAAATTAGAATTAGTAAACCCTAACTTTAATTTTACCCTTAGCGAGCAAACTCCAAAAAGCACAACCATACTTTTAATTTATAAAAAAATAGATTACACAATAAAATTTGAAAATTATAATTCCCAATCGCTAACCGACACACGCGGCAACACCATCTACGCTGTAAACGAGGTCAACCTAACAGTTAACGACACACTTGCCGAACGCATAACGGGCGGGCTTAGTGCGGAGAAAGACGCATTTGCAACCCTACTACATTTAGGCGACAATATTACAATTTCCACCATAATAAACGATGGCTTTACCGTTGAATTTAACATAAAATCGGCAAGCGCGGGCGAAGATAAACTTATTCAAAACTCACTTTCGTTTAGCCAGCCAATAGACGAAGATTTTATAACAAATTTCATTGACGAAAACGGCGTTATAACAATTTCGCTAACCGAGGGTTATGTTCTATACAATTTCACTTATTACATTTTGCCAAACCTAGATTTTAACCAAAACAAGCAAGTAATAATGGCAAATTTAAGCCTAACCCACAACGGCGAAAAAATAGAGGAAAGCACACCTATTCCAAGCGGCGGTCAACAAATAACAATCCCGCTTAGAAAATACGAAAAAGTAACCTTATCCAGCGCCGGCATAACTACGGAAGAGGAAACGGAAAATTACACATACATTTTCCAATATTTTAAAGAGGACGGCACTTCGTTCCACCTAACCACTAACGAAAAAATTGAAGATGGAGTGGCACTTACAAACGCCTCCACCGATTTTATTGTTTTAAAGGAAACCAGCGTGCAAGTTGTTTACCAAATGCCAACCATTATGTTAACTTTAAGTTTGGCAGAGGGCGATGGTGATGCATTTGTTATCAATGCCGAGTCGGTTAGCATAAGCCAAAACGATAGCGTGGTTGAATTGCTAAATATAGAGTCGGGCACACCTTCGGCAATTTTGTCGCCAGGCAGCGCAACAATAATTTTGCAAAACATAAACTTTGGCTTTGATTTGGTTGGGGCAACAATCAACTCGTTGCCGGTGGAATTGCAAAAATTAGAGGGACAGGCAACAACAAGTTATCAGTTGGATGTTGAAATAACTGAACAGTTAAGCCAAAACCTTGTTTTAGATTTTAATGCAATAGAATATCGCTTGTATATAACCAACAATAATGGCGAATTTATTAAGTTTGATGAGCAGGATTACACAATTTTATCTGCCCGCAATCAAACAATAGATTTTGTGTTGCCAGAGGGCTATTATGTTTCGGCAACGGACAACCTGTTCACCGATACATTAATGGCGCAGGACAACAGTTTTGTTGGCGATAATTATCATTACACCTTAATGGATGGCGAATTTAATTATTTAGTAAACCTTGCCACAAGCGAGGATGATTATTATAAAATAAATTTAAACTTTACCTTTACAATTCACACCTACGATGTAACAATAAACTATAAAGTGGCAGATAGCAGCAAAGATAAATTTTTAGATAGGCTAACATTCCCGCCTGTAAGTTTATCATACACCGTGGGTGAGCAGGCCGAGCCAATTATTGTAGCACCAATAAAAAATGATGTGTTGCACAATGTTATATTTAGCCAAATACCATATGGTGCAAAAATAGATATTCTGGTAAGCGAGCAAGATTACGGCATAAGGCTATTTAGATGGGATAACATCACCAGCCAGGCCAACATTTACAATGCAAAAATAGAAAAGTTAACTGAAAATAAAAATTTGGGCCTTGTGTTTACATATCGCGCTTACACAGTGGTGCTTGAATATAACGATGCCCAGGCCAACCCAGAAATTTTTGTAAACGATAAAAATTCTAATTCAGTAACCCTGTTTGATAAACTTACCATACGTTATAACCAATATTTCGCGCTAGGGTATCAATTTAAAAACATTTATGTTCAATATAATTACAGCGAGGATAGTTGGAACAACGGCTTTGACATTTATATTTATAACCCAGAAAATAAAACTTTCCGTTTGGCCGAGCCAAATTATGTTGAAGGCTTAACTTATGTAAAACCGCTTTCAACCAACAGTTTAAACGAATACGAAATAGAAAGTTTTAACACGCGTGATTTTAACATTTCTAACTATTTAATAAAATTCTATATAGAATGCCGCCAAAGAGGAATAACTTTAACCAACAACACAGTTGCCGATTTCAACTTAGTTGTAGTAGAGGGTGGCGAAAGTTACACAGTAGATAAATCTAGCATTTCCACCTACACCGTTTTAAGAAATGGCGAAGTGGTGGACGCTAGCGCAATACTAACTTCAAGTGATGAGATTACAATAAAGATAGAATTAAATTCCATTGTAATCGACGGCGTAACTTATTATTATCGCAACGGGTTAAGTTTGTTGTCGGTTATGCTGCAAGATCAAACTAGTGCACTTGTAAACTTTAACGAGCACACGGGCGTGTATCAATTTAGTTTTAATATGTCTAATGTAATTGCCCAAGTGCCAGAAAACGATGTTTTAGTGTTAAATTATTATTATTCGTCCAGCCAAAAAACAGTAAATATCACAACAAATGTAATGGATCCCGCTTTTTATAAATCGGGCGGCAGCGTAAACTTTAACATGACTTACGATGAAAGCCGCTTCCAGGCTGGGCCAAGCAGGCAAAGTAGTAACGGCAACGCTAGCCTAACCGAACGCGCTAATTATTTATCTAAGGTTGTGTTTGTTTACAATTTCAGCGCTAATTATGCAAACAACTTTTTCGTTTCCGGCATCACCGTTGACGACCAAACTTACACCGAGGCCGAACTATTAGATTTAGGCATACAAATCCTGCGCGAAAAAGAGGGCAGCGATGAAATAACCGGGCTTGCCATCCGCTTTATAAATAACTACAACATAAAATGGATTATTCAGCCAATAATCACAATCAATCAAACGCCAGATGCGGCGGGTAACTACTTTTTCACTTCCACTTATGCGTGCACTTCGTCCGCCGTTGGGTTGGAACAAAATTTAACAGTTGGCCCATCACCTTCTAGCAATATTCAATGTGCAAGCGAATTAGGGGTCACGCTAAGTTATGTTTTGGATGGCGTAAGTTACAACAAGGTTGTGGATGTTGCGCAATACTTTGTAAAATTAACCTTTAATTCGACAAGTTATTCATGGCTAAACGGCGTTGAATTAAATTACAAAATTTATTTTGAAATAACGCCGCGCCAACTTTATTTAACCTATTTGCCAGCAGAAATTAACACATTAAATAAACTAACCAAAATTTACGATACAAACGCAACACTTTCCGATTTTAGCCAATATGTTAAATACATCCGCCTAACGGACAATGCAGGGCTAAGCATAAAATACGAGGATTGCCTTGGCAAACTTATTTTAAACTACAATCAAAATGCGCTTATTACTGCCACAGTGGGCGAGGAGGAAGTTAATTCAACCGACTATCGCGAGCAGGCCTACAATTTAAAAATTTATGGCTTTAATTTAGAAAATAACCCTAACTTTAAACTTATGAACGATGTTTTAATCATACGCGATGTGGTTAACATCGAGCAAGCAACAATTTATATTCAAGGGCTAGAAGTTTACGATAAAGTTTATGACGGCAATAATGAAATTTTAATAAAATCGCAACAAAATTTATCGCTTTCGGGCGTGTTTGCGGACGATGAAGTAACCTTTGATGCATCTAACATCAAATTGACCATAGATGACTATCAAATAAGCACAAAATTAAAAGATAAAACCGTTTTGGTGGACTTTACAAATTTCTTAACCGGGGCAAAGGCGCACAACTATAAACTGAGCAACATTACAAATTTAAAAGCAACAGTGTACCCAGACCAAATTAGTGCCACCATAGACGGCGCAACAATATCAGTTGTAAATGTGCGCGGAAAACAAAACCCAGAATATGCAAACCTAATTCCGCTTGGCTCAAGTTTAAGTATAACTCCAATTTTGCGCGGCACTAACGATTACGAAAATATGCTGCCAAAAATAGAAAGTTTGCTTACAAACAACCGCGAGTTTGCCAAAGGCTATGTTATTCGAATGGTTGAAAATAACGTTAGCAAAAACTTAGATAACCGCTTGCACTTAGTGTTGCCTTACCTAGATAATTTCTTGGGCGCAATTTACCTTGCGGGCGACTATTCGGGCGAAATTGCAACCGAAGTAAACAACGGGCAAATTGTAATAGACCTATCTGGCACAGGATTTAATATCGACACAATAATTTTAACTCGCCAGCGCGAATTGTTTAAATTGTGGCAGTTAATATTAATTATTGTTTGCGCAGTTATTGTTGTAATTGCCATAATTGTTGCGCTTGTAATAATTAGAAAAAAGCGCATAGAAGAAAGTTATAAGCGAGAAAAAATTTAGGAGTAAAAATGTTTCAATGTAACTATAAATACGAGTTGGAAGATAGCCTTGTAAGCGCTAAATATATATACAAGTCTGGCAGGCGCACGCGCGATAAAGTTATTGCCGTGCTTTTGCCAATTTTGCTTGTGTGCATGGTGGTAATGCTTATTGTAGATATTTGCATGCATCGCCAAATCGTTTGGGACATAGTGCTAATTATTGCACTTTCAGTTTTAGAGTTAATGTATTTGTTAATGCCATTAATTTTAAAAAATTCACAAAAAAAATCGTTCAAACTTCAAAATTTGGCCGATATGGATAGCCTAAATGTAACAATAGACGATAAAACTTGCACTGCAACCCTAATTAAAAACGGGCAAGAAATGGCAAAAAACAGTTACAACTTAAAATCACTAACAAGTTATATAGAGGACGAAAAACGCTTAATTTTAGTTTTTAACGGCGTGGAATATGTATGTTTAAGAAAACAATATTTATCTGGCGACATTGAAAAACTAAAAATAATTTTAAAAAAATCTATGTACAAAACCAACAAAAAATAGGGTGGTCGATAAATAACCTAACAAACTAAATTTAATTGGCTAGCAATAAAAATTGCCAAACTTAGCATGTTGTAAAAATTAAAATTTATTAAGGCGGCAAGCAATCAAATTTTGGCTATCCAGCAACAAAACAACTATTGTGTTAAAAAAGTAGGCAATAATATAAAATAACAAAAATAGGGTAAACCCCTATTTTTTTGTAACAAAAAAGATAGAAAAAAACAACACCGCTAATGCGGCATTGTTCCCTTCCCCTAATAATGCTAAACATTATTATTTTTTCAACAATTGTTTGAAAGAAGCGCTAAGTTTAATAGTTGGCACTTTGCAAGCGGCAACTTTAATCTTTTCGCCAGTGAAAGGATTTAATTTAACGCCTGCTTTTTTAGCCTTAATGCTGATGTTAAAGTAGCCAATGAAGTGCATTTCAACTTCTTCTTTAACATTTTGTTTTAGCCTTGCGCCAGAAGCGTCAAGAACTTTTTTAACTTGTGCAAAAGACAAACCTGTATCTTCTGCAACTTGTCTAGCAAAATCTCCTGCGTTAATTGTTTTCATATTTCTCTCCTTTTTTGTTGAAATTATCAACTATAAAAATGCTAACAAATAGAAATAAAAAAATCAACTATTTTTAAGGGTATTTTTAAAAATTTTATAAATTTTGCCCTATTTTTATATGGTTTTTGCTCGTTTTAGGCAATTTTTGTTAATTTTACTTTAAAAACTAGATTTATGGCCCAATTTTAAGTTAAACCCCGTTTTTTAGTTGTTTGCAATTAATTTTAAAAAATTTAGCAAAAACTAGTGCAATTTCTTATTATTTATGCTATTATAGTAAATAACTTATTTATTTAATTAAATAATAACTAAATTTTTACATTAAGAGGAATTATGGATATACGAAATATTGCAATCATCGCCCATGTAGACCATGGCAAAACAAGTTTAGTTAACGCGCTGTTAAAACAGGGCGGCATTTTTAGAGAAAATCAGGAAGTGCAAGATAGGGTTATGGACAGCAACGCCTTAGAGCGCGAGCGCGGAATAACAATTTTAAGTAAAAACTGTTCCGCTTTTTTTGGCAACACCAAAATTAATATTGTGGACACCCCCGGCCATGCCGACTTTGGCGGCGAGGTGGAGCGCGTTTTAAAAATGGTGGACGGCGTATTGTTGGTTGTTGACGCCTTTGAAGGCCCAATGCCACAAACCCGTTTTGTTTTGGAAAAGGCGCTAGAACTTAACCTTAAAGTTATAATTGTAATCAACAAAATAGATAGGCAAGATGCTCGCCTAGATGTTGTTGCGGATGAGGTGTTGGAACTTATGCTGGACCTTAACGCAAGCGATGAGCAACTAGATAGCCCGGTCATCTATTGTTCAGCGCGCAGTGGCGTTGCAACAACCGATTACAAAGTCCCAGGCAAAGATATGACTCCGCTTTTCGAGGCAATAATAAATCATATTGACCCACCTAAAATGGAAACTGAAAAACCTTTTCAAATGTTGGTTTCTTCAACCGAGCAAAACGATTATCTGGGCAAACTTGCGGTTGGCAAAATTGAAGCGGGCAAAATTAAACTAAACCAAACAGTGTATGTTAAAAACTATTTCAACAGCGCAGTAAACTATTCGGGCAAAGTGGTAAACATATTTAGTTTTAACGGCTTAAAGCGTGACCCGGTTGAAGTTGGCAGCGCGGGAGATATTGTTTGCATAGCCGGCATTCCAGACATAACAATAGGCGACACAGTTAGCGAAACGGCAGATATGCTTGCCCTTCCATTTGTAAAAATTAGCGAGCCAAGCGTGGAAATGACCTTTATGGTTAACGATAGCCCATTTGCCGGCAAAGAGGGCAAATATGTAACCAGCAGGCACATTAAGGATAGATTGTATAAAGAAGCGGTTAAAGATTTATCCTTGCAAGTGCAAGATGGCGACACGGCCGACCAATTTAAAGTGCGCGGCAGGGGGGAAATGCACCTTTCCATTTTAATTGAAAATATGCGTAGGGATGGTTACGAATTTCAGGTTAGCCGCCCACATGTGTTGTTTAAAAATATAAACGGTGTTAAATGCGAGCCAATAGATAAAGTTGTGTTAGACGTTCCTAACGATTCGGTTGGCACAATCATGATGAGCCTTGGCTCAAAGCGGGGCGAACTTGTTAACATGAGCCCAATAGGTAGCCGCACCAGGTTAATTTTCTTAGTTCCAAGCAGAGGCTTGTTTGGCTATAAATCGCAAATGTTAACCGACACTCGCGGTGAGGGCGTTATGTCTAGCGTGTTTGATAGTTATCAGCCATATAAGGACGAAATAGAGGGCAGAAATTTTGGCTCGCTAATCTCGTACGAAACGGGCGATGCCATAACTTACGGCCTATTCAACGCGCAAGGCAGGGGCAGATTGCTTGTTGGCGCGGGCGAAAAAGTTTATATGGGGCAAGTTGTTGGCGTAAACCCAAAAGGGGACGATATTGTTGTAAACGTTTGCAAAAAGAAACAGTTGACCAACACGCGCAGCAGTTCTAGTGACGAGGCATTAAAACTAATCCCTATTCAGCCATTAAGTTTGGAGGGCGCGCTTGAATTTATTGCCGATGACGAACTTGTTGAAGTTACTCCAAAAAGCATACGAATACGCAAAGCAATATTAGACCATCAATTGCGTGCAAAAAGCAAAAAACCTGTCGTGGAGGGTTAATGAAAACATCAAACAACAACAACCAAAACATATTAAAGGCGGCAAAACGCATTGCGCTAACCGTTGTTATAACCTTACCTTTTTTAATAGTGTTTGGCTATTTAACGCGCAAAGTTATAACAAGCAATGTTTTGCAAATTGTGTGTTTTACTGCAATTTTGGGGTTTGTTGTGCTGGTGGAGGAACTTATTGCATACAGGCGTGAAAAGCGCAAAACAAAAATAGAACATAAGGACGTGTTTAAATAGGAGGGAATATGGATAAAAAGGCAAGGATGTTACCTAACGACCTAGAAGCGGAACAAAGTTTATTGGGCAGTATGTTTTTGTCGCAAGATGCGTGCAGCGAGGTTTTTTCTATGCTAACGGCGGAGGATTTTTACTCTAACGCACACCAAAAAATTTACCAAGCCATGCTAGACAATTATTATAAAAATGTGGCAATAGACTACATAACTGTCAGTAAAGTGTTGGAAGTAAAAGGCGAGTTGGACGATGTTGGCGGCTTAACTTATATTACCGATTTAACCAACTATGTGCCAAGCGCGGCCAATTATAAACATTATATGGACATTGTCCGCAACGATAGCCTGCTTAGAAAGGTTATCGATGCCAGCCAAAAAACAATCAACACCGCCTTTGAAAATGGGGACGCAAGCGAAGTGCTTGCCTATGCTGAAAAATCTATTTTCGACATCGCTCAAACCAACCGCACCAACAACCTTGAACACATCAAAAAAGGCGTTAACGAAGTTATAGATTTAATGGAAAAAATTTCAATTGACCCTAACGCAAACATGGGCGTTAAAGTTGGCTTCCCTATGCTAGATAAATTAACAAACGGCTTTAAACCGGGCGAACTTATAATTATTGCCGCCCGTCCCGGCATTGGTAAAACCACACTTGCAGTCAATTTTGCAATCAATTCAGCCTTAAAATATAACAAAAGCATTGCCATGTTCGATTTGGAAATGTCCGCCTTGCAAGTGGCGCAAAGGTTCATTTGCTCCACCGGCCGCATAGATATGGACATGATTAAGGGCGGAACAAAAGATAACAATGTTTGGGCAAGTTTGTTTGAAACCAAAAAAATATTAGAAAATTCTAACATTTATATAGACGACACAACCACCATCACCCCAAGCGAAATTTTGTCTAAATGCCGCAAATTAAAGGCGCAATCTGGCCTAGATATGGTTATAATAGACTATCTTCAACTTATGAAAAGCGAACGAACTTCTAAAGACGGCAATCGTCAACAAGAGGTGGCGGAACTTACCCGTTCAATAAAACTTGCCGCACGTGAGTTGGGCGTGCCTATTCTATTGCTTTCGCAGTTGAACCGTGAAAGCGAAAAGAGGACAGATAAAACCCCAATGCTTAGCGATTTAAGGGAATCGGGCAGTATTGAACAAGATGCGGACATTGTTATGTTCATTGCGGACATCGCAAGCGAAAACGCAAAGGAATCGGACGATGACGCTCTAGACTATTCGCTTGTCATTGCAAAACATCGTAATGGTATGCGTGGCACAATTCCAATTAAATGGAAAAGCGAATACACCCAATTTTACGAGCCAGGCAGAGATAATCTTTACACTAAAAACACCAGCAAAGTGCAAAAGGATGCCGTGCTAACCCCAACCGAAGATAGCGACATCGCCAACGCCTTTAAGGAGTAAAATTTAGTGTTAATTTCCATTAATTTAACTAAAAAAGCATAATTTCATTTAAAATTTCAAAAGGAGGATTTATGATTATAGATGAAATTAAAAAGGATAACATCCGGGCAATGAAAGAGCACGATGCCGTTGCGCGCGCAATTTATGGCGTAGTTATGAACAAGGTGCTTTTAAACAACATTGAACTTAAAAAGGACGGCAAAACGCAAACCGATGCCGATGTTGTTCAGATTTTACAAAAAACCATTAAAGAACTAACCGAGGAAAAGGAAAACTTTTTAAAAGCGGGCAACAAGGCGGAGGCGGACAACATTGAAAGCCAAAAGGCGCTAATTTCTAAGTTTTTGCCAAAGATGCTAAGCGAGGAGGAAATTAGGGCAATTATTGCCTCCCTTCCAGATAAATCAATCCCAGCCGTCATGAAGCATTTTAAAGAGCATTATGCCGGAAAAGTGGATATGGGCGTAGTTAATAAAATCGCACGAGTTGGAGTTTAAAATGTTGGTGCGGTTAGGCAGTGGGAGTGCTGATAGTTAAGTTATCAAAAGAGGTTTATTTGTAAACGCGTGTTCACTCTCACGCTACGCTATCCCGTTCACACGCATTTACAAATACCTCTTACCTGAGTTTAATTTTATCAGCACCCCCACTACCCACCGCAATTAATTTTAATCCAATCAGTTTAAGTTTCTGGGTTGTGCTGCGCACGGCTGTAGCCTACGGCTAAGATAGAGTGTTTCGTAGTTTGTAAATATTGAGGAAAAATTGTCCACTTATAGAAAAAAATATTGTAAAGGGGTAAAAATGGAAAGGTTGGAAGATACATCGCATTTAATTCATGATAAAGCGTTTAAGCAACTTATTAAAAAATTGAAAGGCGAAACCATAACTCGCGTTTGTGATGCGGGCAGTGGTAAAACAAGCGCTTCTATTTTGTTAAAATATTTTAATATTGCCACGGTGGATGCAATAATCTACCCGGGCGATAACCGCAAAAAACACCCGTTGGAGGACGCGATTGGCTCGGACAGGTTGGAAATTTACGAGGTGGATTTAACGCGCTCGTGCGTGAGAAAAAAATACGATTTTTGTTATGCGCTTTTAACCCTTGGCGAGGCGCAAAATTTTGGCAATAGTTTTGAAAATTTGTTCCATAGAATTATGGACATTAAAGCCAAATGGTTTGTCCTCTACGATGTGTTGGAGGACCCATGCGTGCATTACAGATACATCGAGCAATATTTAAAGGAAAAGGGCTTTAAAATTGTAACTAAAAAAATATTTAGAAACCCACACCCCGAGCACTACCCGAAAGTGAAATACAACAAATACAAACTTGAATTCGACAGTAAACATTTCGTTGGCTATTTAATTAAAAACCTAAATATTCATTAGTGTTTAGAATTAAGTTTGCCAAATAAAACTTGAATTTGATAGCAAACACTATGTTGGTTACTTAATTAAAAACTTGAACATTCATTAAAAAATGTCATTGCGAAGCATTTTGACCATCAAAATGCCGTGGCAATCTCAACCTTAATTCAACTGCCTAAATAAAACTTGAATTTGATAGCAAAAATACGTTGGCTATTTACTAGCAAAATTTATTTTTAAAAGGAAAAATATGAAAAACACATTTTACATTACCACACCAATATATTATCCAAGCAATAAATTGACGCTTGGAAACAGTTACACCACCATTTTGGCGGATTGTTTGGCGCGCTTTTTTAGGATGCAAGGCAAGGATGTGTTTTATTTAACCGGCACGGACGAGCACGGGCAAAAAATAGAAAAAGTTGCAGCAAGCGAAAACAAAACAGAAATGGAATATCTTAACGAAATTGTTGCGGATGCTAAAAAATTGTGGCAAATGTTAGACATTTCGTACGATAAATTTATTCGCACCACAGATGAATACCACGTAAAAACCGTGCAAAAAATATTTAAAAAATTGTACGATTTAGGCGAAATTTATAAATCCACCTATCGCGGGCTTTATTGCACCCCGTGCGAAAGTTTTTGGACAGAGGAACAACTAATTGACGGCAAATGCCCAGATTGTGGCAGACCGGTTGAACCAATGGAAGAGGAAGCGTATTTCTTCCGCCTAAGCAAATATCAAGATAAAATTTTAGATTTATACACCAAAAACCCTAACTTTTTGCGCCCAACCTCACGCGTTAACGAAATGGTTAACAACTTTATTAAGCCGGGACTAAAAGATTTGTGCGTAAGTAGAACAAGCGTAAAATGGGGCATCCCGGTGGACTTTGACCCAAAACACACAATTTATGTTTGGATTGACGCGCTGCCAAACTACCTAACCGCGCTTGGGTATTTGCAGTCGGATGATAGCAACTTTAAAAAGTTTTGGCCGTGCGATGTGCACATTGTTGGCAAGGAAATTGTTCGTTTCCATGCAATTATTTGGCCGGCAATTTTAATGGCGCTTAACCTTCCTTTGCCAAAACAAATTTATGGCCATGGTTGGCTTTTGTTTGGCGAGGGCAAACTTAGCAAGTCTAAGGCAGTAGATAAAAAGGAAGTTATAGACCCACGCGTGCTTGTTTCCCGCTACGGGCTAGATTCGGTTAGGCTGTTTTTAATTAAAGAAATTGTTTTTGGGCAGGATGGGCCATACAATCAGGAACTTTTCTTAAACAGTTACAACACCAATTTGGCAAACGAATATGGCAACCTAATTTCGCGCAGTTGTGGCATAGCGCAAAAATATTTGGGAGGCATATTAAACCCAGCGGGCGAACTAGAACAAACCGACCTAGATTTTAAAGCGGAAATTTTGTCTAAACGCAAAACAGTGTTTGAACAAATGGAAGATATTAACCCAACCGGCGCATTAAACACAATTTTTGAAATGTTTTCTAAATGCAATAAATATATTGACGAAACTGCACCATGGGCATTATTTAAACAGAACAATTTAACCCGCATAAACAGCGTGCTAACCACGCTAAGCGAGGCAATAATTATAACCAACACATTGCTTTTGCCGTTTTTAACCGATAAACCAAAAACAATTTACGCAAATTGGGGGTTAAGCGAGCCAATTAGGTTGGATGACTACGCCAACTTTGGCTTTTTAAAAACAAACACCATTGTAACAAAAGGTGAAAATTTGTATGCCCGCCTAGATGTTAAAAAAGAACTTGAAGAACTAACAATTCTTGCAAGCCGTGCATAACAAAAATAAGATTTGCTATTGACATATTAAGCAATTTGTTATAAAATACACTTAATAGGAGCATTTTATGGAAGTTGATGAATTGATGCTAAAAAATAAACTAATTAAAGCAATTTTAGAAAAATATAAAAAATTTACAATCTTTTCGCGCGATGAGTTGTTTAGGTTGGATGTTGCAGTTGTTTGCAAAGAATATTTAATTTGCAAAACACTTTCTCGTTGTCCATCGTTCGGGCGGGAAATTTTAACAAAGTTCCCAACAAAAAAATTAAAAGTTTTAGCGTCCTTGCCTATGGATAGCCTAATAAAGGGATATTACATTTATGGGCTTACATATCTTTTTGGAGAAAAATTTTACGAAAACCAACTTAGCAGATTGTCTTTACAGCAAATGATGTTTTTAATAAGGCATTTAAATCAAATTTTAACAATTTTATCTTCCGAGCATAGTTTTGCCAATTTGGACGAACTAACCCAAATGTCGGATGAAAAATTATTAAAAGAATTTTTAATTTGCAAAATTCTTGCCGCTAGGCCAGACCTCACCAGACGAGATTTGGAACTAACACCCCTTTCTGACTTAAAATACCTGCGAGAAAAAATAAGGGCAATTAATACTAATTCTGCCGATATGGAAATTGATGCCATAATTTATGAAATTCTTTATTACACCAATTTATACTCTCATCAACAAATTGAGAGCGACACTGCCATAAAGTTGGAAAATTTACTTTCTAAACTTAAAGAAAAAGCAAGGAAAAGCGAAAACGACACTTTTACAAAAGAAAATTTAATAAGAAACATTTCGTTTTTCTTACGGCTTGTTGATGTGGATGCATTACAAAGCCTAAGCGTAGAAGAATTAACAATTAGATATCAGATGTTAATTTATGAGTATATGAAAAAAATGGAGAAAAGCAAAAAAAAGGATGAAGATTGCAATTCAACCTATTAACGCAAAACTGCCGCATGGCAGTTTTTTTGTTTAAAAAACCCTAGATTAACTAGGGTTTACTTCGCGCGGTTCAAATTTAAAATAGCCTTCTGTGTTGTCAAAGCCGATATATTTTAAAATTTCTTCCAATTTTTCGTTAGAAAATTTTTCTAAATCCTGGCGGGTATATTGACGGTCGGACGAATCTATAATTTTACAAATTAAATATTCCTTCATTACTCTTCTGCCAGAAAATTTTACTAGTTCCTTCAAAGTGTAAATATTGTATCGGCTTTTTAAAATATAGTCTAAAATTTTATGTGCTGAGTTGGCATTGTTTTGTTCTAAATGCTTGTTCATAAACTCTCCTTAACACAATATTACATCAATTTTAAAAAATGTCAATAGTGTAGGCAATTTTTAGTGCTAAAATTGGGTTTTAATTTATTTAAAGATAAAAATTTGCTTGCTTAAACTTTTTTAATTTGTTAAAATTATATTATATATTTATATAATATAAATTTTTAAAATTTTGCGTTATGGTTAAAATAAATTTAGTAGTTTTTTAGCCATATTAATTAGGAGAAATATGACAGACGATTTAAAAGTAACTCACGATTACGGCGCGGACGCTATCCAAGTGTTGGAAGGGTTAGAGCCGGTTAGAAAACGCCCTGGTATGTACATTGGCAGCACGGACGAAAGAGGCCTTCATCACCTGGTAACAGAAATTGTGGATAACTCTATAGACGAGGCGCTTGCTGGCTTTTGCACCGAAATTCATGTTGATGTAAATGCGGATGGCTCGGTTAGCGTGCTAGATAACGGCCGCGGCATCCCAACCGGCATACACGAAAAAGAGGGCATCAGCGCAGCCGAGTTAGTGCTAACAAAATTGCACGCTGGCGGCAAGTTTGGCGGTGGCGGATACAAAATTTCGGGCGGATTGCACGGGGTTGGTTTGTCCGTTGTTAACGCACTAAGCGAAACTTTGCTGTTAGATATTTACCAAAACGGCAACCATTATTTTCAAGAATATCATCGCGGCAAACCAATGGATAGGTTGGCCGTTGTTGGCAGTGTGGATATTAAAACTACCGGCACAAAAGTTACTTTTAAACCAGACTACGAAATTTTCCCGGTGACCGAATTTAATTATGATATTTTAAAATCCCGTCTGCGTGAAATTGCCTTTTTAAACAAAGGGTTAAGAATAGAACTTAGGGACCATCGCGAGGGCATGGAGCAGGAAAATATTTATCAATTCATGGGCGGCATACAAGAATTTGTTGCCGATTTAACATCTAACAAATTTTGCATTTTCCCTGAGCCTATTTATGTGGACAAAGTTTATAAATACAATCGCAAGGATGAAAACGGCGAAGCGCAGGATGCAACTTGCGAAATTGAATTCAGTTTTCAATACACCGACACTTACACCGAAAATTTGCACAGTTACTGCAACAACATCAACACTGAGGAGGGCGGCAAGCACGTGGACGGCTTTAAAAATAGCCTCATGAAGTTGATTAACGATTACGCGCTAGAAAACAAATTAATTAAAGATGCCAAATATAAACTTAGCGGGGAAGACACTCGCGAGGGCATTGTTGCAGTTATTTCTGTAAAAGTGGAAGAGCCACAGTTTGAAGGCCAAACCAAAACCAAACTTGGCACGGAAGAAATACGAACCTTTACCGCAAAAGCCATGGAAGAAACCTTTAAAGATTATTTAGAGGAGCATCCGAAAGAAAGTAAGGACCTTATTAACAAATGTATGTTATCTCAGCGCGCGCGTGAGGCAGCAAGGAACGCCAGGGAAGATACAAGGCGCAAAAGCGCGTTAGAAAGTTCCACCTTGCCAGGCAAACTTGCCGATTGTTCAAGCAGGAACGCTAGCGAGTGTGAAATATTCATAGTAGAGGGCGACAGTGCGGGCGGCACAGCAAAATCAGGTAGAGATAGGCGCTATCAGGCAATTTTGCCTCTAAGAGGTAAAATTTTAAATGTGGAAAAAACCAGGTTGGCACGCGCACTAGAAAATGCCGAAATTAATGCAATGATAACCGCTTTTGGTTGCGGTATACACGAAAATTGCAATCCAGACAAATTGCGTTACGATAAAATTATTATCATGACCGATGCCGATGTGGACGGCAGCCATATTGAAATTTTAATGTTAACTTTCTTCTTTAGATATATGCGTCCGCTTATCGAGCAAGGGCATGTGTATGTTGCTCAACCACCGCTATATAAAGTAACGCGCGGCAAACAAACCTTATATTATTATTCCGAGACGGAAAAAGAGGCAGCAGGCATAAGCGAAACAGATAAAAACGTTCAGCGTTATAAAGGTCTGGGTGAAATGAGCGCGGAACAATTGTGGGAAACAACAATGAACCCAGAAAGCCGAACGCTTAAAAAAGTTACCATGCAGGATGAAATTAGTTGCAACGAAATATTTGATGTGCTTATGGGTGAACGCCCAGACGCAAGGCGCGAATTTATTGAAAAGAACGCAACTCGAATTAAGAAACTAGATGTTTAGGAGTATGAGATGAAAGATAATAAAGAAATTTTTACAAAAATAGACAACACTAGATATATCGACACCGACATTGAACACGAAATGCAAGATTCTTTCATAGCATACGCTATGGCAGTAAACGTTTCGCGTGCAATCCCCGATGTCAGGGACGGTTTAAAGCCGGTGCATCGCCGCATTTTATATTCGATGAACGAAACCGGCCTAACGGCAGATAAGCCAACCAGAAAATGCGCAAAAATTGTTGGTGAAGTGTTGGGTAAATACCACCCACATGGCGATAGTTCGGTTTACGATGCGCTTGTTCGCTTGGCACAGGACTTTACTATTAACGAGCCGCTTGTTTTTGGTCAAGGTAACTTTGGTTCGGTCGATGGCGACCCAGCCGCTGCTTACCGTTACACCGAGGCAAGGCTAAGCAAAATTGCGGACGAACTTTTGCGCGATATTGATAAAGATACAGTGGATTACACTCCAAACTTTGATAACACCACCATGGAGCCGGTTGTTTTGCCAAGCCGTTTCCCTAATTTGCTTGTAAACGGCAGTGATGGCATTGCAGTGGGCATGGCAACAAATATCCCACCTCACAATTTAAATGAGGTTATAGATGCAGTTGTTGCTATGATAGACAATCCAAACATCACAATTGACGAACTAATTAATATTATTCCAGCGCCAGATTTTCCAACCGGGGGCGAAATTTTATCTAATG
>CANPWT010000010.1 GCA_947584775.1 uncultured Clostridia bacterium
TAATCCCGAATCAGCATGTCGGGGTGAATGCGTTCCCGGGTCTTGTACACACTGCCCGTCACGCCATGGGAGCCGGGGGTACCCAAAGTCAGTGAGCTAACCCGCAAGGGAGGCAGCTGCCTAAGGTAAAACTGGTGACTGGGGTGAAGTCGTAACAAGGTAGCCGTATCGGAAGGTGCGGCTGGATCACCTCCTTTTAAAGAGCAATCTTTAAAGTCGACAAGATTTATTCTTGAAGTTACATTTTCAAAACATAAGTTTTGAATTATAGTGTGGAGTGAGAAAACACTCTTAAATAAAACAACTCAGTAAAAAACTTTGTACTTATTGGATATATAATTAAAAAATCTCGGTTTAACCCACCGAGGTTTTTTTATGCCAAATTTAATATAATTTTGTTTAAAATTTAATTAAACAACAATAAATTTGTATTTCTTTAATTTTAATTTAGGTTATTTAAAAATTATAAGTTTTAAGTTGTTTTTAATTATGTTAAATTTAATTAAAAGTTTATATTTTCTAAATGTTTAATTTAGGTTGTTCAAAAGACTATACGATTTTATTTCGCATTTAATTATAAAAATAATTTGTTTTATAAAAAGTTTATATATTTCTAAATATTTAATTTAGTTATTCAAAAAAATATAAAGGTTTAATTTTGTTTTAAAAATTTAATTAAATACAAGTTTATATATTTATTAAATATTTTATTTTTGTTTTGATGTTTAAAAAACAATGTAAAGGCTTAATTTTGTGTTATAAAAAACTTGTGTATTTGGTTGTTTAAATAATAAAATGTTTTAATTTTACAAAAATAGTTACGGTTAAGCGTAAAAACTTTAAAAATTTTGCCTATTTTATAGGCTTTTTTTTAATATTGGTATTGACAATTTTTTATTTTATGCTACAATGCTTACGAGGTGAATATGAATCAAGTACAAAGATATTTTAAAACAATAGACGTCCTTTCAAACATTTCAGACGATTTTGCAAAAATGTATGAAAATATGGGCGATTGCGTAACCGATTTTATGCTAGAAAAAACACTAGAAAACAACAAATATGCAAAATCAACAAAACAATTTACAATTAAGTCAAATTTAGAAAATGGTTATTTGACAATCAAATTATACAAGGATAACAAAACATATTCCATGAGGCTAAACAAATTATGTTTGGGTTCGATGATATTCTTGTTCCGCGGCGATGAAAAAATGATGGCTTCAATTTATGTTTCTGACGGAAATAAAGAAAAACAACTAACCATCACCGACACTGTTGCAACAAACAGGAAGAACGGCGTCAGCATAAAAATAGATAAATCACATTCAAGCGCATCGGAAGATGACTTGCTGGAACATAAAACAAGTTCGTCCCTTTTTTATTCTGTTAAAGACTTAAACGAAATTTTATCCCAAACTAAGGTTTCTTTGGCTGGCGAAATGTAATCTATTGTATTAAATAGAGGTAAAAATGAAAGTAGAACAACAAATACAAAATTATAACATTTTAATGGGTGCTTTGTGCGAAAGTAATTATAAGTTTGGCCAATATTACAGAAAAATTAGCGCACATGTATCTGACCGCATGCTAGAAAATGTTTTTAAAACCAATAAAAGCAAAAGTAAGTTTGAGGACGGCGTTGTTAAACTGTCGCTTGAAAACAGATTGCTTACAATAAAAATATTAAGGGGAGAATATAGTTATTCTTTGCGCGTAAGTTATGACGATATAATGAACGCAAAAAAACTATCGTTTGCCGATCAATCAGTTATTGCAAGCATTTTTATCAAAAACGAGGCATTGTCAAGGAAAATTATAATGACAAAAGCGGCAAAAGTTGACGAAGAGGGCAAAACACGCCTTGTAAAAACAACTATAGTTACAAATAATGCAGACGATGGGGATGAAGTTAGTGTAACTAGCGAAACAAGCATCGAATTTGAGGAGTTAAAACAACTTATTGAAAATCATTTGTCTTTTTTAGAATACTAAGAAAACTAGGCAATGCCTAGTTTTTTGTTACATATTTTTTTTCATGGTAACTTTTAATTTATGTAAAATCTTTTTTTCTAAGCGGGAAATATAACTTTGGCTTATATTCATGCTGTCGGCTACCTCTTTTTGGGTAAGTTCGTCCTGCCCGTTTAGGCCATAGCGCATATTCATAATCTTTTTTTCGCGTTCGTTTAAGTTAGAAATTGCTTGCAATAAATACGATTTTTCATCTTTGGCTTCAATTTCCTCGCTGGCTTGCTTGTCGTCCGGAATCATTTCGCCTAAGGTGAGGTTGTTGCCTTCGTCATCGCTAACAAGCGCGTCATCCAGGCTTAAATCGTTAATGCTTTTGTTCGCCTTGCGCAAATACATTAAAATTTCGTTTTCAATGCACCTGCTGGCGTAGGTTGCAAGTTTAATGTTCTTATCTAATTTGTAACTGTCCACTGCCTTAATTAAGCCAAGCGAACCAACCGAAACTAAATCCTGCATATCTAATTTATTGTTTTCAAAGCGTTTTGCAATGTACATAACCAGACGCAAGTTGTGTTCAATAAGTTTGCTTTTGGCGGTCAAATCGTGGTTATCCTGGAAGGCTTTAACAAGTTCCGCCTCGGTTTCTAACGGCAATGGCTCGGGCAGTGTTTCGGCAGAAAAAATATAATTTACAATTTTTGCTTCGTCTAATAAATCTAGTTTAAAAATTTTTAAAAAAATATTTTTTATTTTAATTTTTAAATAATTAAATATTTGTTTTATTTTATTTATTAATTTCATTTTTCCTCCTAATTATTAAAGAATAATGGGCCCAACAAAGCATCGTAATTAGTTTTAGTAAATTGTCTGTTAACGGCAACATATGGGCTAGTAAAAGTTCTAGTTTTTCCGTCTATTTTTAACTCTAATTTATCTATTTTAAACATATTTAACTGTTTTGAGCCCGTAACTGTGTTGGTTAAAATTTTTTCGCAATTTAAGGTTAAATATTCAATTAAATTAATATTATTTAATTTTAAAAAACTATCTAAATTTATAATAACAACGGGCAGGCCAGAGTAATTTAATAAATTGCCGGTATCTAAATACGCATTAATTTTTAAACTTTTTCCATTTGAAAATAGGGTGATGGGGTAAATTAAATTGTTAGTTTTTATTTTAAATTTAATGTGTTTTGTAACTTTTTCAAAAATAAAAGTTAGTGCAATAATTATTACGCATACAAGTTCAATAGAAAACTTGCTTGCAGTAACAATTCCAAAACTTGTAACAAAGGTTTTTGAACTTATGCTTGTTATAAATCCGCCAAACGCGTATGTATAAATAAATAATAAAATAAAATTAAAAATAGTTTGTTTTTTGCTGCCTTTAAATGCCAATAAAATCATTAATATTCCGCATAATAATTTAACAATATTATGCAATAAATTATTTTTTAAAAATATAACAACAAACACGCTGAACGCCGCCCCAACAATGCTAGAAAGCAGCATTTTAAAAAAACTTGTTTTGCAATGTGTTGTAATTTTTACAAGTTTTAATAAGCAAAAATTAATTAAAATATTTTGTATTAAAAAACTTTCTATGTAAATTGTCATAAAAAAATTATACATTTTTTATTTTTTATATTTATAGATAAATTTTTAATTTATTTTTTTATTTTTGTCGATTTTTTATATTTTTTAACTAATTTATTTAATTTGGCATAAAGTTAAATCTTTTAGGCAAAATAAAATCGAGGTGAAAAATGTCTAGACGAGTTTATATTTGTGGAATAGATACAAGCAGTTTACCCAAATTAACCAATCAACAATCTTTGGAACTAATGACAAAAATAAAATCAGGCGATGAAGAAGCAAAAAATTATTACATTTATTGTAATATGCGTTTGGTTTTAAGTGTTGCCCAGCGCTTTATGTCCAGCAAAGAAAATATGGACGATATTTTTCAAGTTGGCTGCGTGGGTTTGCTTAAAGCAATAGATAATTTTGATTTAACGCTAAACGTGCAATTTTCAACCTATGCAGTGCCTATGATTATTGGCGAAATTAAACGCTTTTTGCGTGATTCCTCTGCCATGCGCGTTAGCCGCAGCATAAGGGACACCGCCTATATGGTGTTAAAAAGCAAAGAAAAATTGCAATTAAACACAAATGACGAGGTTAAGTTGGAAGATGTCGCAACCGACCTAAATATAACCCTGCGTGAAGTTTACGATGCCATTGACGCCATTTCAACGCCACTTTCGCTAGACGATTCCATTAAAAGCGACAGCGATGGCGAAGTTCGCTTGGACGAGCATATTGCCGACACCGAGCATTCAATTGAAAAATGGATAGACCACGCCGATTTAAATGACGCCATAAAACAACTAGACGAGCGCGAACGCCAAATTTTAAATTTGCGCTATTTCGTTGGTAAAACCCAAATGGAAGTTAGCGATGCAGTTGGCATTTCGCAAGCGCAAGTTAGCAGGCTTGAAAAAAATGCGCTAGAACACATTAAGCGCAGTTTATAGGTTTATTTTGAATTTTGTTGCGATAATCCCTAATAAAATTCGTTTGTTTAGGGTAAAACCCAAAAAGAAAAACTAATTGGCTAACTGCCAATTTTTTTTGTGCTTTCGACAATAAATTTAAAAAAATTTCAAATTTAGTGTGATTTTGTTTTTATTTTTGTAATAAATTTTTTATTAATTTCATCTTATATGATAAGATGGAGAAGTAGATATCTATGAAAAAAAGAATATTGCTTTTAATTAGTGCAATAACTGTGCTTTGCATTGTCTGCTTAAATTATACAATTTTGCCCGTTGGCGCGGTGTATTTAAAGGCAAATGAACGCAAACTGCCAATATATAGCGTACAAACAGAGGAAAATAAACTAGCAATTTCGTTTGACGCCGCTTGGGGAGCAGATAAAACCAGCCAAATTATGGACATTTGCGACAGTTATAACATTAAAGCAACTTTTTTTCTAGTAGGGTTTTGGATTGACGAGTATCCAGATAAAGTTAAAGAAATTTACAACCGTGGTTTTGAAATTGGCTTGCACTCGGACACTCATCCCGATATGACCAAACTTACAAAATCTAAAATGCGTGAAGAACTTACAACAAACATCCGCAAAATTGAGGAACTAACCAATTTTACGCCAAAATTGTTCCGCCCGCCGTTTGGCTATTACAACAACGATTTAATCACCGTTTGTGAAGAATTAAATTTAAGTTGCATAGAGTGGAGTGTGGATAGTTTGGATTGGAAAGGTTTAAGCGCAAGCGAGTTATCTGGCCGAGTTATTTCCAAAAGCAAAAACGGCAGCATAGTGTTATTCCATAACAATTCAGATAACATAATAAACGGATTAAAAATGGTTTTACAATATTACAAATCTAAACAGACCTCGGTTGTCCCTATTGGCAGTTTGATATATTATTCAAATTTTACAATAGATAATCAGGGTACGCAAATAAAAAATTAAAGGAGAAACTAATGAACTACGAAATGTCTAACAACAAAGTTTTCTTGCAAGGCGAAGTTGCAAGTGAGGCTAAATTTAGCCACAATGTGAAAGGCGAAAATTTTTATTCGCTAACAATTAAAATTCCACGCAAAAGCGGTTATTATGACCTTGTTCCGCTATTAATCCCCGAAGTGTTTTTACGCACTGACAGCATCACACCAGGCAAAACTTTGGCAATAAAGGGTCAATTTAGAAGTTATAACGAACAAACCGAACTTAAAAGAAAGTTAAGGCTATCAGTTTTCGTTAGGGAAGTGGTAGAGCCCGAAGAAACCGAAAAAGATATTAACCCAAACCAAATATTTTTAAAGGGCACGGTGGTTAAACCGCCAATTTACCGCACTACACCGTTTAACCGAGAAATTTGCGATGTGCTTATTGCGGTTAACCGTGCGTTTAACAAATCCGACTACATCCCATGCATTTTTTGGGGCAGAACGGCCTTGGAAGTTAAAAACTATAAAGTTGGCGATGCAATTTGTTTAACGGGCAGAATTCAAAGCAGGGAATATAGCAAAAAAATAGAAGGCACACCTGAGGTTAAAACGCTAACCGCCTATGAAGTGTCCGCCGACCTATTTAAAGAGCAATCACAGGACGAAATTATAGGGCTTTAAGCCCTATTTTTTGTTGCCTAAATAAAATTGCTATTTTTGGCATTTTTGTTCAAAATAGAACAAGTGTTCGATAAAATGTATTAAATTTATCGAAAATTGACGCCATTTTGGGGTTATTTTTGTAAAAAAATGGCAGTTATGCTTGACTTTTCGACAAATCATAATATATACTCATTGAAAAATAGAGGGCAAAATGATTAATATTTATGATAGTCAAGCAATTATTAAAAGTTACAAATTATTATACAAAAAGTGTGATGTTTTGGACAAATTAATTAAAAATCATGCTGTTTATTTTACTGTGGATGATGCCGAATATAGCGCCACTAATGTATATAACCATATTATAGAACTAATGGAAAGAAAAAATCAACTAATTAATTTAAAAATTATTATTGATACCGCTTTAAAAAAATTATCGGAAATGGACAAAAAAATATTGTATTTAAAAATGAATTACAATCATAACATAGAAAATATTTGCAATATTTTAAATTTAAGCGAGCGCACCGCTTTTAGAAAAATAGAGCAGGCGTTTAACGATTTAACCATTGCGTTAAACAACTCGGAATACGCTAATCATCTGGCAAAAATTTTAAAACGGGAGGATTGGATTACCAATTTAAAAACCGAAATTTCAACTCGCCACCAAAACATAAAACAGGGCGCAAAAAACAAAACTAAAAAACAAAATTATGTTTACGCTAGCGAGGGAGTTTTAAACAACTAATAATCTATAACTTCGCCTTTTTTGGCCTTGTCTGCCTTAATTAATTTGCTATTTTTTAAAATTAGCAACACAAAGGCTAGGCTGGGCACGCTTAATGCAATTATAATTATTGCCGTGGCCTTGCTGTTTGGCTTTAATGCGGTCGTTGGAGGGGTGGTGTTAACTAAAAAGTCAGGCTCGGTGGTGTAACTTACCTCTTCACTGTTTTCAATAATTGGGGTAATTTTATCGCAAAAATCGCTGTATACATAACCAAAATAATCTTTGTCGGCAGAGTATTTGCAATATAGCCAAACATTTGTCCGATCGGGAATAAGTTGCTCGCCCTCAATTGTGCCAAAATAGGTTAAATTGCGTGAATATAACGGCAAATATACCACTTGCGAACTTGTGCCACTAAACGTGTTTGGCTCGGTGCGCAAATCGCGGCTTAGGTCGGCAAAAATTCTAAAATTTATATTTTCAAGATAGGGAGTTGCGGGTGTGCCAACAATTGGCTGCACTTCTTCTTTTTTAACATAGCCAGAAAAATCTAAATAATTTACTTTGTAAAATTCCCCGTCTGCAGCCACAAGATTTACAAAATATGTTTTAGGCAGACAAAAATATAGGTTGGAAACATCGTCCAAGTTGTACGGCGTTTTGTATAAATACACATTATCGCTCATCACACGCGCGTAATATTGCGGGCTCGGGCTTGCTGCGTAACAATTAATATTAGGCACAGTGGCAAAACAGGAAAATAAAAAAATTAAAACAATTAATAAAATAATCATATTTTTACTTTAACACCAAAAAACCAGGTTGTGTTAAAAAAATTTTTTACTTTTTTGGCAGGTATTAGATAAACTAGGCTAATTTTAGGTTAAATTAAAAATGAAAATGAACACAGTGGAAAAAATAAAGTTAATAGAAAAACTTCAATTAGAGCGCAAAAACAAAAATAAACTGCAATTTTATAACAGCGGAAAAATTAAACATTTAAAGCAAATTGCCTTTCACAAATGCCCTAAAAAAAATAGATGGGTGTTTGGTGGCAACCGCACGGGCAAAACCGAGTGTGGCGCGGTTGAAGTTGTGTATATGGCGCGTGGCAATCATCCGTATCGCAAAATAAAAGCGGCAACAAACGGTTGGGTGGTAAGCCTGTCTAGCCAGGTGCAACGCGATGTTGCGCAAAGCAAAATTTTAAATTACCTTAACCCAGATTGGATAATAGATGTGGTTATGACAACCGGCAGAAAAGATAATTATGCCAACGGCGTAATCGACTATATTCTAGTTAAAAATGTATTCAACACAGTAAGCAAAATTGGCTTTAAAAGTTGCGACCAGGGCAGGGAAAAATTTCAAGGCACAAGCCTAGATTATGTGTGGTTTGACGAAGAGCCGCCCGAAGATATTTATAACGAGTGCAAAATGCGCGTGCTTGATAAATACGGCGACATTTTTGGCACAATGACCCCATTAAAAGGCATGACCTTTGTGTATGACGAAATTTATTTAAACAAATTTAATGACCCCAACATTTGGTGCGAATTTATGCAGTGGGAAGATAACCCATACATCAGCAAACAAGCCATAGAAAGCATGAAAAATTCGATGAGCGCGGACGAGTTAAAATCAAGGCAGTACGGCGAATTTTTAGATATGGGCGGGCGAGTTTACACCGAATTTGACGAAAATGTAAATGTGATAGAGCCGTTTGATATTCCGTTTTCATGGCAGGACAAATTGTCCATCGACCCTGGCTTAAAAAATCCGTTATCGTGCCATTGGTACGCGGTGGATTTTGACGGAAATGTGTATGTGGTGGCGGAGCATTACGATAAAGAAAAAGATATAGATTTTCACAGCAAAAAAATTCATGAAATTTGCGAAAGGCTTAATTGGCACACCGCGCAAAACGGCATGATAGAGGCGCTAATAGATAGTGCGGCAAACCAAACCACCCTGGCTTCTAAAAAAAGCGTGGCAGACTTGTTTTACGAACACGGCATCCTTGTTAACACAAATGTGAATAAGGATGTTTTTTCTGGCATACAGCGGGTAAAAAGTTATTTAAAAAATGCGCTAGGCAAAACAAAATTATTTATCTTTAACACCTGCACAAACATGATAAGAGAAATTAAAGCCTACCGTTGGGGCAAGGGAGATAGCCCGGTAAAAGAGGACGACCATTGCATGGACGAACTTAGATATTACATCATGAGCAAGCCGGAAAACAAGCCGCCCAAAGAAGATAAAAGCATAATTTTAAAAGAAAAAGAGAGATTGATGCGGTTGAATCGCATGAGGAGGTCGATGTGATATAAAAAATTTAGATAAAAAAGCGCTTGACGCAATTAAACAATGCTTAAACGGAATTACAACCAAGGAAATTGTAACCGAGTATGTGTTTGACGAAAACAGCAACCAAATGAAATTGGTAAAGCAAAAAGTAAACGAAAAAACGCTCCCTCCCTCAACTGATATCATCAAATTAATCTATCAGCAAAACGACAATAAAGATGGTTACGAGGCTATGTCGGACGAGGAGTTGGAGCAAGAAAAACAACGCTTATTAAAGAAGTTAAAGGAGGAAAACAGTGGTAGTAGAAAAAACTCAAAACAGAATAAAGTGTGACGCAAGCGGGTGTAAAAATTTAAGCGAATATGTAATAATCAACAAAAAATTTGTGTTTGACGGCAGCGTATTTTTATGTGCAAACTGCCTTTCACTTTTATATGGTGAAATTGGCAAATTTTTCACCCCAAAAAATGTAAAGCCAATATTTAAAGTAGGAGGTAAAGATGGCAAAATTAAATAAAGTTGTAGAAGAAGTTATTTCAGATTATAATTTCAGGCGTGAGCAACGCCGCAGTTTAGAGGCGCAGTGGCAATTAAACATCAATTTTATGATGGGCAACCAATATAGTTATTTAGCATCAAACGGCGAAGTGCGCGAGGACGAAAAATTATATTTTTGGCAAGAAAAAGAGGTGTTTAATCATATAGCACCAATTATTGAAACAAGAATTAGTAAAATTACATCTAGCACGCCAAGCGTATCAGTAGTGCCTGCCAGCACAGATACAATTGACATTGAAAGTGCAAAATTAAGCAAGGAAATTTTAAAAGCGGTTTCCAACAGGCTAAATTTGGTGGACATTGAAAAATCTGCCACCACATGGAGCGAAATTTGTGGCACCGCTTTTTACAAAGTTATTTGGGACACAAACACGGGCAGAATGGTGGCAACGGACGAGCACGGCAACAGCGTAAACGAGGGCGATGTTACCATAGAAGTTGTTTCTCCATTTGAAATTTTCCCCGACAATTTAAGTTGCGAGCATTTGGAAGATTGCAAAAGCATAATACATGCAAAAGCCGTGCCTGTTGAAGAAATAAAATTGCAATGGGGCGTGGATGTTGAAAGCGAAAAAGTGCACGCTTTTACCTTGGACGGCAAAGCCAATTATTTGGGCGGGCTGGGGTACGATGCGCACATAAACAAAATTGCAGATATCGAACTTACCGGGCATTGCATTTTAATTGAAAGATACAATCGCCCAAGCAAAAAATACCCTAACGGCAGGCTGACAATTGTTGCTGGCAATCAACTGCTTTTTGATGGCGATTTACCATATATTAATGGCGATTTAGGCGGCAGAGTTTTCCCATTTGTAAAACAAATTTCCAACTCGCTTCCTGGCAACTTTTTTGGTGTTAGCGTAATAGATAGGCTAATTCCAATTCAGCGTGCGTACAACGCAGTGAGGAACAGAAAACACGAATATTTTAACCGCGCAGTTATGAGCGTTTTGGCAGTGGAAGACGGCAGCGTCGATACAGACGCGCTTGAAGTTGAAGGTTTAAGTCCAGGCAAAGTTTTGGTGTATAGGCAGGGCAGCAAAGTGCCAGAAATTATGCAAAACCCAAAATTGAATATAGATTTTGACGAGGAAGAAGAACGATTGCTTGGCGAATTCAAAACGGTTTCGGGCGTTAGCGATATGATGACAGATAGTTATTCGCAATACACCGGCATGTCGGGCGTGGCGCTTGAACTTTTGGCTGAGCAAGATAATTCCAGGTTGGCAACCGCACTTGATTCAATAAAACTTGCAATTAAAAATGTTGCAAAATATTGTTTAAGGCTATACAAACAGTACGCCGTTTTGCCAAGACTAACAAAAATTAGTGGCGAAAATGGTGGCGTACAAATGTATTATTGGGACCAAAATGAAATTAATAGCGATGATGTAGTGTTCGATACAAGCAGTGATTCGGGCGAAAACACCGCGCAAAAACGAGCAATGTTGTTAGATTTAATTAAACAGGGTTTGTTGTACGATAAGGACGGTGGGTTTAGCCAATCCACTCGCAAAAGATGTTTAGATTTGCTTGGCTTTGGCATGTGGGAAAATAGTGTAGATTTAACCACCCTTCAAATTAACCACGCGCAGGAAGAAAATTTAAGTTTTTGTTCTAACAGCCCGGTTGAAATTATGCCAATAGATAATCATAAAATTCACATTGATGAACATATTGCCTTTATTTTAGGTGGCGAACTTAAAAAGAAAGCCAACAGCAAAAAAATAATTGCCCAAATTTTAGCCCACATTGAAGAACACAAAAAATTATTAAAATTAGAAGAAAAAGAACAAAAAGGAGAGTAATATGGAAGAAAATTTGGAACAACCGCAAGTAACTGACGGCTCCAATGAAAAATTTGGTAAATTTAAAGATGCCGAAAGTTTGTTAAAGGCCTACACAAATTTAGAGGCGGAATTTACTAAAAAAAGTCAAAAATTAAAAAGTTTGGAAAGCGAAAAACAAAACTACATTGACCAACTTTCTAAACAAAAAGAGTTAGACCAAAAAGTAGACGACTTTGTAACAAAATTTGAAATCGCCAAGCCTTTTAGTAGCGCGCTAAAAGAAAGTTTGGTAATAAATCCCGAATTAAATTTGGGCGAAGAGGTTATAAAACACCTATCAAATAATTACAAGTCTGCCCAAGATTACGCCGGCGATGAAGAATTTTTGAATAATTATATCTATTCTAACCCAGCAATTAAAGAAAAAATTGTTAAAGAATATTTAAACAAACTAACTCAAAATTCTCCAATTAAAGTGGAATCGGGCAAAATTAGTTTAACTCCACCCAAACTCCCTACAAATTTTAAGGAAGCGCGGGAAATTGCTAAATCAATAATAAAACAAAAATAGGAGTAAAAAATGATAGATTTAACAACTGCACAAAATGCATTAAAAGATGCTTATCTTGTTGCTGCGTGCAATCAATTAAACACAAAAACTAATCCTTTGCTTGCAAAAATTAAACAATCCACCGCGGATGTTTATGGCAAAGAAATCATCAAAATGGCACCGGTTGGTTTAAACGGTGGCGTGGGCGCTGGCAGCGAAACGGGCGAACTTCCAACCGCTAACGAAAACAACTATGTGCAATTTAGAACTACACTTAAAAACCTTTATGGCACAATAGAAATTAGCGATAAAGCCATAAGGGCTAGCGCATCGGGCAATGGTGCGTTTGTAGACCTTTTAACCAGCGAAATGGAAGGGCTTATTACTGCATCCAAATTTAACCTTGGCCGTATGCTTTATGGCGATGGCAGCGGTAAAGTTGGTACAGTTCTTTCCTTTGATGCGGGCGCTGCAACCATGGATAGCGTTAAAAATTTAATGGAAGGCATGGTTGTTGATGTCTACACTGAGGATAGTAAAACAAAATCCGGCTTAAGAATTTCTTATGTAGATCGCACCAACAAAAAAATTTATTTCACTTCTACCACCACATTGTCTGCTGATGATGTATTGTATGTTCAGGGCAGCAAAGGTAACGAAATTACCGGCCTTGGCGCAATCTTTTCAGAAAGCGCAACACTTTATGGTTTAACACGTGAAAAAAATAAATGGTTAGCCCCATACATCGACAATTCTGGCAAGGAAATCAGTGATGGTTTACTTCAAAGCGCAGTAGACTTTTTAGAGGAAAATTCTGGCTCTAACATCGACTTTATCACTTGCGGCTCAGGTGTTAAAAGGGCATACCAAGAATACCTTGCTTGCTACCGCCGCAACATCGACGTAACCGAACTTGAAGGTGGCTTTAAAGCAATTAGTTTCAACGGTATTCCGGTTGTTAGCGACAGGTTTGTGCCAGACGACACTATGTATTTGTTAGACACCTCTAAATTCACCCTACATCAATTATGCGATTGGGAGTGGATTGAAGGCGAAGGCGGCAGAATTTTACGCCAAAAAGCAGGCTTCCCAGCCTATACTGCAACCTTGGTTAAATACGCAGATTTAATTTGCGAACAACCTAATGGCCAAGCAAAAATTTCTTCAATTCCTTCAACTGTAACTAATCCATTTTCAGCAAAAGCATAACCAATAAAGGAGAAAAATGAAACTAAAAATAGAATCGGATGTATACAACATCTCAAAACGAATTTTAGATATAGATAAAGATTATTATATTGTGTATAATACATCCACAAAAAAATACGAAGTTCATTGTTCTTCACAAAAAGATACAACATATTGCGTAACAGTGCCATATTCTACACTTGATGAACGCACCCTAAATTATGTGTATCAAACTTCAAGCAAAAATATTGATAAAATATTAAGTAAAATTGAGAGTGACAATATTTCACAAGAGAACGCCCAAATAGATGGCGTTCTCTCTCAATTTACTGATAGTTTAAAAAATTTATAGGAGGGCAGATGAATACTTTACAGATTATGATTAATGGCGCCAATTTGCTAGGACTAACGCAAGAGGTGGAACTATTAAAAACCATAACAAAAGAAAACGAAGCAGAGGTTATGCAAAATAAGCAGTTAGCGCGCCTGAAAGACTTGGCAATATTGTCCATGCAAGAGGTCAGTGTGCGTTATGTGCCAATTTATTCCACAATTGAATTGCAAAGTGAAAATAAGCAAATTAACATAAAGCAAATTCAAAATTGTTTAAAAATTTTAAAAGTTTATTTATGCGACATCGCTGTGCCATTTAAAATTGTTGGCAAAACAATTAAAGTTAACGAAAACGGAAACTATAAAATTAAATACACAACCATGCCTACAATAAATTCGGTTTTAGACGAGTTAGAGTTTGTAAACAATGGTGTAGAACAGGTTGTAATTTTTGGTTTGTGTGCGTATTATTCAATTGCCATTGGCCTATTTAGCCAGTTCAATTCGTTCCACGAAAAATATCTTAACGCGGGCGAAAACTTAAAAGAACTTAAAATGTTTTATATTCCTAATAGGAGTTGGCAATGAACAAACATCAAATAAAAATTCAAAAATTTGACAATTTTGATGATAAAAACGATGTTATTTGCAAACATTTTTACAATTTTGCGCCTTTTAACAAATTAAAATCTTCTTTTGGTATAAGAAAATTACGTTTGCCAAAAGGGCAAGGTTTTGAAGGCGATATGGAAATGGACTTGCCGGCAAGCGGGGTAAGCGAGGTTAAGGGAGCAACATTTTTTAAACAGTTTGCGCGCGACACAAACAGAACTGCGTACAGAATTTTAATTTTAACGGGCGAAAACAAGGGCTACATAAATGAGATGTATTGCGTTATGCCAACCTTTGCGTGGCTGTATCGATTGGAATTTAATTCGTGCCCGCAATCGTTGATGTATAAAAAAGACGATATGGACGCGGTAATTTTAACCAGCGTGGACAAAATGATTTATTGGCGCGGAACATTAAACCCCGTTACAATAGAAAACACTCCAATTATCACCAGCATGTGCATAAACGAGGGCATAATATTTTGTACAATTTTAGACCCCGCACATAAAATTTGGTATGCTAACGATTTGGACGCAGCAAAAATTGGCGATGTTACAAAAAATTCTAATTATATTTCGCTTAACGATGACCTTGGCGATGCTAAAAAAATTATTTCCTTTAACGAGGATGTTTATGTGTTTAGGGAGTATGGCATTTCTAAAATAAAATACGTGCAAAACGAAATTACAGTAAGCCAAATTTATTATTCCAACACAAAAATTTTGCACAACACGGTTAGCATATGCGGAAACTATGTCATTTTTGCCACCAAAGAAGGGCTTTACACCTTTAACGGCTACAAAGTAAATAAACTTGACATTAATATCGACTATTTGCTTACTAAAATTGACGAAAATTCGTGTGCTGGTTCGCTAGGAGATAATTATTACCTTGCTTTAAATATCGATTTTGCAGATAACCAAACCCTGCATTGTGAAAGTGAAGAATATAAAAACAATGCAATTTTAATTTTAGATATTGAAGATAACACTTACCAAATTATTCGCGGCGTTGATGTTAACGGCTTTACCCCAATTAGAGCAGATAATTACGAAAGTATGTTGCTGACTTTTAACGGGCAAGATAAAGATAAATTGGGGCAAATTTGCGATACCTCTGTTTGCTTTGATGAGGGGCTAACTAAGGGCTGGATTAGTGAGGAAATTGTGCCAGACGATAAAATTAAAATGTTTACAAAACTTTCAATTTTTTCAACCCCAAATGTTGTAATTAAATTGAACCACGATTCGGGCAGCACAACTTTTCAAACTTCCCAAAACGGCTTAAACGAATTCAATTTTAAAATATATTCTAAAACTTTAACAATAGAAATTTTATCTAACGCAGAAGCGGTTGATGTTTCGCATTTAGTGTTAGATTATTTTGACGAGTAATATATGATTATTGACACTCTCTTACTTAAAAAATTTAATATTTATTTTCAATATTTGCGCACTGTTGGTGGCGGAACAAGTTTGCCACAAAATAATAAAAAATTTTTAAAAAATGCTAAAATTTTAATAAAAAACTTAAAATTTTCATTAAAAATTGCAAAATTTTAAAAAATTTTTAAAAAAAATTAAAAAAGGAGCAAATATAATGAAATGGAAAAATAGATTAACAAATTATAATTTTTGGATTTCTATAGTAAGTGCAATTTTGCTTATTTGTCAGGCTTTAAAATTAAAATTTGATGTTGCCTACATAAACGAAATTGTTACTGCAGTTTTAGGTTTGTTGGTTGTAATTGGCATCATTAACGACCCAACAAAATCATCTAGCACCTCGGCCGACACGAGCACAAAAGATAAATCGACCAAAAGCGAGGAAAACGCCATCCCCAATGACCAAAAAGATGCGTCTAATTTTGATTTTAGTGAAGATAATTTACAGGTTCTTTTAAACAAAATTAAAGAGGATTTGGCAAAATCTAATTCAAACTTTTCCACTTTACAAAATGGGGAAGTTAAACAAAAAGACGAGCAGCGTGATGTGCAAGAAAATGTAAACGAACGAAATTTAGTTGAAGAGGGGTTAACTTCAAGCGAGGAATTAACAAACGCGGTTGAACAAGAAAATCAAACAGAGCAAATTGAAAGCGCAGAACAAGATGCTTGCGCGCAAAATTTAGATGCCCAAGTTGAAGAAAAAATAGAACAGGGCAACTATGAACAAAATGAAACTCTTAACGCTAATTCAACCACGCAAACAACTGCAACTTATTTTAACATCGTTAACTAAAATTAGGCTAGGGCAACCTAGCCTTTTTTTGTTTTATTTTAAAATATGGTTGCAAAATAAAAATTTTATGGTATAATAGAGGTGTTTTAACTTTGGGGTATCGCCAAGCGGTAAGGCATTGGTCTCTGAATCCAACATGCGGTAGTTCGAATCTACCTACCCCAGCCATAAAGCAAAATAGTTGCTTTATTTTTTTTATTTTGCTAAAATATTTTTTTGTTAATATAAATATGTACTAATATCATTTAGTTTTCATAAAAATATATCTAGGAGCAAAATGTTACATTTATTTAAATATATAAAAAAATCAGATTGGCTATTAATTATAGTTGCGGTTTTTTTCATTGTATTGCAAGTGTATCTCGAACTAAAAATGCCCGATTACACTCGCGAACTATCCATTATTGTTGAAACGGAAACGGCAAGCATGCCAATCGTTTTAAAAAATGGCGGGCTAATGCTTTTATGTGCGGTTGCAAGCATGCTTTCTTCCATAATCTGCGCTATCATCATTGCGCGGGTAGCAAGCGGTTTTGCGTTCAATATTAGGCAGGCGCTTTTTAAAAAAATAACCGGGTTTTCGCACAATGAAATTAACATTTTTTCTGTACCAAGTTTAATTACGCGCACAACAAACGATGTGCTTCAAATGCAAATGTTTATTGCAATTGGCATGCAAATGTTAATTAAAGCGCCAATTATGGCGGTGTGGGCAATTATAAAAATTTCTTCTACAAACGTTAGTTGGACTTTGGCCGTTATCATTTCTGTTGCAGTCATTGTTGTGTGCGTTGGACTGCTAATTTCCATAACCTTGCCAAAATTTAAACAAATTCAAAAATTGACCGACCAATTAAACAGTGCCACGCGTGAAAATATTTCGGGCGTTAGGGTGGTGCGCGCCTTTAACGCGGAGGAATATCAAGAAAAAAAGTTTGAACAAGTTAACTCAAAAATAACCAAAACAAGGCTGTTCACCTCAAAGGCAATGGGTTTGCTTAGCCCGGTTATGACACTCTGCTTAAACGGTCTAACGCTTGCCATTTATTGGGTGGGCGCAATTTTAATTAACAACATAAAACTTTCCTCGTATGCGGGCGATGTTTATGCTTTTAGTTTGGCAAAAGCCAATTTAATTGGCGATATGGCCGCCTTTACTCAATATTCAATGCAGGTGGTTATGGCGTTTATGATGCTAATTATGGTGTTTGTAATTTTGCCAAGAATAATTGTATCTGGCAACCGCATTTATGATGTTATTAAAACAAAAAATTCCATAATTGGTGCGGCTTCAAGCCCAAAAACGCAAACAAGCGGGCAAATAGAATTTAAAAATGTTGGCTTTTCATACTCGGGCGGCAACGAAATAATTTCTAACATCAGTTTTAAAATAAACAAAGGCGAAACAGTTGCAATAATTGGTGCAACCGGCTCGGGCAAAAGCACAATTATAAACCTTATTCCGCGTTTTTACGATGTTACAAGCGGGCAAATTCTATTTAACGGCAAAGATATTAAAGAATATAATTTGCACGACTTACGCAACAAAATCAGCCTTGTGCCACAAACTGCAAAATTGTTTAAAGGCAGTGTTAAACAAAACATAATTTATGGCAGCGCTTACGATGAGGCAAGGTTTAAAAAAGCGGTTAAAATTTCGCAATCCAATTTCATCAACAAATTAAAAAACGGGGCGGAAAGCATGGTTGCTCAGGGAGGCACAAACTTTTCTGGCGGGCAAAAACAAAGGCTATGCATTGCGCGCGCAATTTACAAGCCGGCCGAAATTATAATTTTTGATGATAGTTTTTCCGCGCTTGACTACAAAACAGATATGTTGGTAAGAAAGGGCATTAACGAATATTTGGACGATACAACCATAATAATTGTTGCTCAGCGCATTGGCACAATTATGCACGCAGACAAAATTATTGTGCTAGACGAGGGCAAAATTGTTGGCATGGGCACGCACGATGAGTTGCTAAACACCTGCAAGGTGTACAAAGAAATTGCACTTTCGCAGTTAAAAGAGGAGGAATTGTAATGCCACCTATTTTTGGAGGAGGCCACAGACGGGGTGGCGGAACGGAAAAAACCGATATAAATTCAATTAAAAAATTGTTAAAATATTGCAAGGCGTTTGTAATTCCTATTGTCATTGCGCTTGTGTTTTCTGTGGTGTCGGCAATAACAACAATTATTGGGCCAAACAAAATTTCTAGTTTAATAGATATAATTTCTGCCGGTGTCTATTCGCTTAAAGGCATAAATATGGCGGACTTTATTCGCGTTTGCGTGCAATTAATTGTATTGTATTCCATCGGCGCAGTCATTGGCTATTTAGAGCAAATTATTATGGCGGAAGTAACCCAGCGCGTGGCGCGCAAACTTCGCACCGATATTGACGTAAAAATTAACTGCCTTCCGCTCAAATTTTTTGACGGCACAACCCGGGGCGATGTTTTAAGCGTGGTAACAAACGATATCGATGTAATTTCGCAAGCGCTAGATAACACTATAACCGAACTTGTAAACTCAGTTGTGTTATTTGAGGGCGTGGTTATAATGATGTTTGTTGTCAATTACATTTTGGCGCTGGTTACAATCGCTTGCTCAATATTTGGTTTTTTGCTCACCTTTTTAATACTTAAAAAATCGCAAAAATATTTCAACTTGCGCCAGCAAAATTTGGGCGAAATGAACGGCTATATTGAAGAAATTTACACAAATCACAACATAGTTAAAGCCTTTAATGGCGAAGGCGATGCCAACCAAAATTTTAAACAAATCAACAAAAAATTGTATACCAACAATTGGAAATCTCAGGCGTTTTCTGGCTTAATGTCCCCGCTTATGGGCTTTACCGGCAATTTAAGTTATGTTATGATTTTTGTTGTTGGCGTATCGTTGGCGTTAAATAATAGCGCAATAATTAGTTTTGGCGTAATAATTTCATTTACAATGTACGCCCGATTGTTTTCCCAACCGCTAAATTCAATTGCACAATCGCTTTCCTCCGTTCAGCAAGCCTCGGCAGCGTCAAAGCGCGTGTTTAATATATTAGAAAGCCAGCAATTGCCGGACGAATCCAACAAAACCAAAAAGTTAACTCGTGTTAAAGGCGATGTTGAATTTAGGCATGTAAAATTTGGCTACGATAAAAACAAAACCATCATTAAAGATTTTTCCGCCAAACTTAAACACGGCTGGAAAGTTGCCATCGTTGGCCCAACCGGGGCGGGCAAAACCACCATGGTTAATTTGCTAATGCGCTTTTACGAAATAGACCAAGGGGATATTTTAATTGACGGCGTTTCCATTAAGGACATCACGCGTGAAAATGTGCACGACCTGTTTGATATGATTTTGCAAGATACCTGGCTGTTTAACGGCACAATACGCGAAAATTTGGTTTACAACAAACAAAATGTTACCGATAAACAGTTAGATAAAGTTACAAAAGCGGTGGGCTTAAAACATTTTATTAAAAGCCTAAAAAATGGCTACGACACCATGCTGGATGAATCGCTAAGTTTGTCCGATGGACAAAAGCAACAAATGACAATCGCCCGCGCCATGATAAAAGATTCCCCATTGCTCATTTTGGATGAGGCAACTAGTTCGGTGGACACTCGCACCGAGCAAGTAATTCAAAACGCAATGGATAAACTAACAAAAAATAGAACATCGTTTGTTATCGCGCACCGCTTGTCCACAATCCGCAATGCAGACATCATTTTGGTTATGAAAGACGGCGATATTATCGAGCAGGGCAACCATGCCGAACTGCTTGCAAAAAACGGCTTCTACAGCGAACTCTACAACTCCCAATTCCAAGAATAACTCCAACAATAAAAAACAAAGTTTCACATTTAAAAAACTTTGTTTTTTGCTATCAATTTTCACTTGTTTATGCTATAATATCTTTTAGGAGAACTTTTAATGGCAAATATTAAAGTCTTTGAAAATAAAAAAATACGCACACAATGGAACGAAAAAGAAGAAGATTGGTATTTTTCCGTGGTGGATGTTGTTGCTATTTTAACAGATAGCCCAAATCCAAGAAATTATTGGAAAGTTTTAAAACATAGATTGTTAAAAGAGGGTAGCGAGTTGGTTACAAATTGTAACCGGTAATAGGGTACGCTAGATTTTAGAATAAAAAAATGGTGGACCGCCGGGGGCTTTGGACCTCTCGAGACCCACTGCATTCAAGTTGAGGGTGAGGGTTGCTGGCAAACACATGAGTACGAAACGCAGAATACTCCAAGCGTAGCGGAGATTAAGAGACTCTTAATCAGTAATAGGGTACGCTAGATTTTAGAATAAAAAAAATGGTGGACCGCCGGGGGCTCGAACCCCGGACCCACTGATTAAGAGTCAGTTGCTCTACCAACTGAGCTAGCGGTCCACATCTAATAACTAGACTAGATTATTTTATCAAATAAGCCAAACTATGTCAATAGATTTTGGCTTTTTTATTTTCAATTAGTCCAACAATTCCTCATACGAGGCATTAAGCACGTTTTTAATTTTAGTAAGCATGCTTAAAGATGGCTCGCTATAACCTGCTTCCCAATGGCTGACAGTTTTGAAACTGACATTAAGCAGTTTGCTTAGTTCCAACTGAGTTAAATTTTTAATTATATAAATTAATTATTCGCTTTTTCTTTTGTTTTGCATATTTGTACGCTTTATATGCGCCCGAATTTTTGCGTTCTTCAACATAAAAAACCACAACATCACTTTTATCAATCATGGCGCAATTGCGAAAATATATTCGCTTATACCACCAATCAAATTGTAAATCTAAATATACAAAATCTTCATAATCTTCGCTCTTTAACCATTTTGGTCGTTTGCTCGGCCTTAAATGTCGTGGGTCGGACAGACAATAAATTCTTTTGATATTTTTATATGTGGATTTTAATTCGCTAATTAGTCTGTGACATAATTCATCAAACATCCCAAACCCGCCAAACAAAAATATTTCGCACCCCTCATTGATTAAATTTTTAAAAGCGGTGGTCAAATTTTCCTCTAATTCTTTTGTGATATTTATTTCACTATGCCCAAATACTGAACAAATTTTTAACATAATCATCCTTATGGTTATATGCAACCATATACAATATAACACAATTTATGGCTACATGCAACCATAAATTAAAAAATTCTTTTAGTAAAATATAGTTATAAATAACTATAAGGAATTTTTATGAATAACACAGTTAATAGGGCAGTTGCTTTGAGAATAAGTCAGTTGCTAAGAGAAAAGAAGATAACACAATATAGATTGGCAATGAATAGCGGAATTACGCATTCCACATTAAAAAATATTATGCATGAAACGATAAAGGACAATTTGCTGTCCACGGTTATTTTAATAGCGTCAGGCTTTAGCATGACGGCAAGCGAATTTCTAGATAGCCCGCTATTTTTTGAAGAAAATCTTGATATTTAATTTATTTAATAAATCCTAATTTTAGGATTTTTTTTAATTCCCTTTTATATTTTGGCTGGGTTTTTCATACAATAAATATATGAGTAATATTGTTTTTACCGGGGGAGGGACGCTTGGCCATGTCATCCCAAATGTGTATTTAATAGAAGATTTACAAGCCAAAACCAACAAGCCAACAATCCATTACATAGGCTCGGCAGGCATCGAAAAGGAAAGGGTAAAATCTATTTCAATTTACCACGAAATACCGGCGGTTAAACTTGTTAGGGGCAAAATTTTTACCAATTTTAAAATACCTTTTGTGTTAATTTCGTCAATAATTAAAAGCACAAAAATATTAAAAGAAATCAAGCCAGATGTTGTGTTTTCAAAGGGCGGATATGTGTCGCTGCCTGTTTGTATTGCCGCCAAAATGTTAAAAATTCCAATCATTGCGCACGAAAGTGATTATAGTTTTGGCCTTGCTAACAAAATTATTTTAAAATTGTGCAACACAATGTGTGTAAACTTTAAAAATTTGCAATCTAAAAACAACAAAATTGTCTACACCGGCCCAATTTTTAGTTCGTCCTTTGAAAAGGGTGCAAATACCAATTTAAACATAAATTTAGATAAATCTAAACCCACATTGCTGGTTGTGGGCGGGTCGCTGGGCTCGGTTAAATTGAACGAAATGATTTTTGCCGTCCTGCGCGAACTCTTGCACGATTTTAACATAATTCACATAACGGGCAAGGGCAACAAAAAGCAAAATTCGTTTGAAAATTACACCGCTTTTGAACTTACAAACGATATGTCAACCTTATATAATCTGGCCGATTTCGTTCTGGGTAGAAGCGGGGCGGGAGTGACCGCGGAGTGCTATTTTAAGCGCCTGCCTATGCTGCTTGTTCCGCTTGAAAACAAAGCCAGCCGGGGCGACCAAGTTTTAAACGCTAATTATTATAAATCGCTTGGGGTGGCGGATGTTTTAAAGGAAGAAGAACTTACTCCAACCAAATTAAAAACAAAAATACAAACCTTTTACTCCAACATAAAAACTTACCAAACGGCATACAAAACACAAAACCCCACAAACGGCAAAGATAAAATCCTAAACCTAATTTTAAAGTATATTAAGTAAAAAAGCACTCTTTCTATGAGAGCAACACCTATGTTCCCCTCATTACTCTTATTCCTATAAGGACTGTTTAGAGAGATTTATTATGTCATAGATTGCGTTTTTGCTAATTTTTGTTTTTACAAGCAAAAAATTCATCTTTCTAATATAACAAACCTTTTTTATTATATATTTTTTCTAACAAACTAATTTTATGGGGTAGGAGTCATGAG
>CANPWT010000011.1 GCA_947584775.1 uncultured Clostridia bacterium
CATCACGGAGCGATACTTCGCGGTTTGGCTCGACAGAGCGGACCCCCGAGGGGGTTCGAATCCCAAAGGAATAATTTAATCTTAAGGAATAATACATCCGTAAGAATAATTTAATCTTTTGGTGCGTCAAGAGGGATTCGAACCCCCGACCCCCGCCTTAGAAGGGCGATGCTCTATCCAACTGAGCTATTGACGCGCACAAACCCAAAGATTTTGTTTTAAAAAGGCGATTACTCGCCTTGGCTGGGGTAGGTAGATTCGAACTACCGCGTGCAAGAGTCAAAGTCTTGTGCCTTACCGCTTGGCGATACCCCAAAGACCTTATAATGAGGGCGCACCGAGGGTTCTCCCTCATGCTCCTTCTCCAAAAGGATTGTTTTTTTTTAACTGCGCCATTGTTAATTTGCTGCAAGTGTTCGCAAATTACGCCTTCACTTGTTTGCTCCTCTATGAAGGAACACCCATGGGTTTTCCCTCATTACTCCTTTTCCAAAGGGAGTAAGATAGATTTATAGCGCACCGAGGGTTCTCCCTCATGCTCCTTCTCCTAGTCATAGACTGCGCTATTGTTCATTTGCTGCAAGTGTTCGCAAATTTCAGCCTTTGCTTGTCTATTCCTTTTTCCCCACAAAACTTTAAGTTTTGCGTGGGTCCTAATAGATTTTCCTGCGCTATTGTTCATTTGCTGCAAGTATTCGCGCGTCACAAACTGCACTTTTGCTAGTTTGCAAGGTGTTGCAAACATAAGCCTAAGTTTGTTTGTTCCTTATCCCCACTGCGTAATAAATACTTGTGGGGACCCTTGTTTTTGCTTGTCTATTCCTTTTTCCCACTTCGAAGCAAGTTCTGATGTGAGCCGTAATGATTGATGCGCTTTGTGCCAACCTGTTTGCTGGAGCGGGTGAAGGGAATCGAACCCTCGTGACTAGCTTGGAAGGCTAGCACTCTACCATTGAGTTACACCCGCAAAAGCGAAATATCGATTTGCAACATGCATATAATACCACATTTTAAAATTTATTGTCAAGGTTATTTTTTAAAAAAGATACAATTTTTAAAATTTTTTTAACTTTTTTTACAAATTCACTTGTTTTTTTTATTTTAATAGTGTATAATACAAAAGTCGTTGTACCTAAATAGCAATATTTTGTGGTAACAGCGCATTAGTGTAAATAAATTTTGTTATAACTCGAAATAGTTGCAGAACAAAACTATGGTTCATTAGCTCAGTTGGTAGAGCACATGACTTTTAATCATGGTGTCCCGGGTTCAAGTCCCGGATGAGCCACCAAACAAATTTAAACAGGGCGTGCCTGTTGCGTGCGGATGTGGCGAAATTGGCAGACGCGCTAGACTTAGGATCTAGTGGGTAACCGTGGGGGTTCAAGTCCCTTCATCCGCACCAAATTAATAACATTTTCTAAATCACCAGCCCAACAGGTTGGTTTTTTTAGCGCGAATTTGATTAATAAAAGTTGCATAAAAAATTTTAATTTGATAGTATTTAATTATGAAAAAGAAAAATGTCGAATTAAAAAACAATAAAAAGGCAAAATCTCCAAACATATTTGTGCGCTGGTATAAACTTACCCAGCCAAATAAATGGTTTTGGTTTTTGCAAATTTTGTTTTTTGTGGGGTTTACATCTTTATGTGTTGTTCAAACAGTATTTGCCGCAAAAATTATAACTAGCATGTTTAACAATCAATGGAATTTGGCGTTTTTAAACTTAGGGTTGGAACTGTTAATTATAATAATATCTAACGTATCTTATCATTTGGAATATATATTTTACGGCAAGCAAATTAAAACAATAAGGGTAAATGTATTTAAAAAAGTTTATAACAAAATAATGTCATGTGAAAACAAAAGTTTTGACAATTTGTCTAAGGACAAAGTTTTAAATATAAGTTTAAATAATATGGATGGTCTGTCCGAATTTCCGGACTCTGTTGCAAACTTTTTGGCGTATGGAGTGCAGGTTGTAATAACCTTGGTGGTTGTGTATTTTTCCAACATCTGGGCGGGAATAATTGTAACACTTTTAGGCGTGGTCAATTTTTTTGTGTATTACACTTTCAACAAAAAAATGGGCAAAGTGTTGCTAGATAGGCACGAAAAAAAGGATAGCATTTTTTCATCCTTAAACAAAATTATAGACGGCAAAGCGGTTATTAACGAGTTGGAGGGCAGGTAACAATACAAAACAGAAGTGGTTAAAGAAGTTGAAACATATTCCAATTCATTTTCGCGCTATTATTTATTAAATTCAGCCAAAACTAATTTATATTATGCGGTGTGGAATATAGTGATATATGCAATAACTGCGCTGTTAATCTTTTTGGTTTCTAAAAATTCGTTGGATATTGCAATTTATCTTATAATAGTTCCATATTTAACCACCTGCACTGAAAAATTAAACAATATGTTTGATAAAACTAGCGCCATTGAAAATATGCGCGTGGATGTGGATAGGGTAAATTTAATATTAAATTTAAACGATAAGCAATTAATGAAATATGGCACATTAAATCCGCCAACGCCGGGCTACAATCTTGGTTTTGTGGATGTGTGCTACGAAAATGCAGAAAAATTTAGCGAAAATTATGGCAAGTTGACCGGGGTGGATATTTCCTTTAAAATGCAGTCAATAAACATAATTAAAGGGGAAAAAGGCTCGGGTAAAAGGCTGATTTTTAACATGCTACGGCGTACAATTAGCCCAACTTCGGGTAAAATTTTGTTGGATAACCTAGACCTATATATGTACAACCCTAAAACATACAAAAACCACATATTCTATTGTTCCGCCAATCCAAGTTTTGTAAATGGCACAGTGCGCGAAAATTTAAGGCTGATATGTAAAAATAATAAAAAAATAAATTCTACAATTAAAGAAGTTGGGCTAGATGGCTATTTTAAAAAATTAAAAAAGGGGATTGATAGCCAAATATCTGAAATAAAATCGGCAAATGTTTTGTTCTTTTTAGGGCTTGCGCGCGCTATTTTGTCCGATTGCAAAATTTTAATGGTTTACGATTTTCCAGAATCTGGCGGGCAAAAACTTAAAGATAAATTGAAATCGATTTTAACCAAACGCACGATTAACAACACAATCATTTTGTTTACACATGATGATGCATTTGATGACATTGCAAGTTTAATTTATGAAGTTAAAAACGATAAGGTTAAAATGATTAAAGCAAAATAAAAGCGAGGTAGCATCCTCGTTTTTTATGTATTTGAAATTATGCATATGTAATAAGTAAAAAATTTAAAAAAACAATAAAAAATTTGTGTTTTTTATTAAAAATTGTAAAAATTTAAGCAAAAATTAAAAAATTTTGCTAATTTTTACATCTATTTATTTTCATCATAAAACTCGTTTAGGCCTTTTTCAAATTGCGTTTTGCTGGTTGGGTCAAGTGAGAAAAGCAAACCAAAAAGTTGGCCAACGTGCACTTTTTCTTCCTCCATAATGTCCCAAATTGCATTTTTGGCTGAACTGTCGTTTGTTTCGCGCATATGGCTGTCGTATTGAATTATGGCGTCAAGTTCGCCAATAATGTCCTTCCTACAATTTTGCATGGTTAAAAATTTGTTAGCGTCCATGTTTTCCCGGTTAAAATTCTGGCTTTTATAATTGTTAAAAAAATTAGACATATTTCCCTCCAATAATCTATATGAAAAATAAATTAAAACTGATTATGTTTAAAAATTTTTGGCTTGTTAATAATCTTTTTGGAGGTAAATATGAAAAAAGAATTAACAACCAAAGATTTAATGGCACTCAACGAAATGATGACTTTTGAAAATTGGATGGCCACAAAAATGAAATTTTGCGAGCAGGCAGTAAGCGAAAAACCACTAAAAACCATGTTTAAAGAAATGGCAACAAAACATTTAGAAAACCACACAAAACTTTTAAATTATCTAAAATCTAACGCGGAAGGAGGAACAAAATAATGGAATTTACCACACAAAACACTTTACAAGACGCACTTATTGCCCACAAATTTTTAATTCATATGTATTGCCAATATGGCATTGAATGCTCTAACGAAACATTACGCAATTTGTTTAGCGAATTGCAGGCAGTAGCGCTAGCCCATGATTTAAAAATTTTTAAAATTATGAACGAAAAAGGGTTTTATCCAACCACACCAGCACCCGCTCCACAACTAAAACAAACATTAAAAATGCACACGCAAATGCAATCAGAGTTAGAAAAAAATGTTGCCCAAAAAACAAAATAATCACGCTTAGCCGTGGTTTTTTTGTTACATAATTATATTTTACAAAAAATTATTTGCCCTATTAAAAAGTGAAAATAACAAAAATTAGAAATTATAAATATTTAAAAAATTAAAAAATTGCTTCAAATTAATAAAAAAAATTAATAAAATTGTTAAAATTTTAATTAAAAATTCAAAAAACAATAAAAAAATTAAAAAAAATTGCCAATTTTTATAAATTTTTAATAAATTAATAAAAAATAAATATAATTACTAATAATATTTAATTTAAAACTAATTTTTTATTTAAAATAAAAACATTAATTAAAAATTTGTTAAAAATTCAATTAATTTATTTAAAATTTGTAAAATTTTAAAAAAAATAACAAAAATTACAATATATTTTTTATTATTGTTTTTTCTAATTAAAAATAACAATAAAAATTTATTAGTTACAAATTTAAATTATGAATTTGCACATAATAATTAAATGAATAAATTGAAAAATTATAACGAAAAGCGAAATTTTAATAAAACAACCGAGCCAAAAGGGAAAACAAAGCCAAGCGAGAAAAATATTTTTGTTGTGCAACATCATTTAGCCCGTGCCGACCATTATGATTTTAGGTTGGAGTGGGGCGGAGTATTGCTTAGTTGGGCAGTGCCAAAAGGGCCATCCTTTAACCCTAAAGATAAGCGCTTGGCCGTTCATGTTGAGGACCATCCTATCGACTATGCGGATTTTGAAGGAGTAATTCCAAATGGCGAGTACGGAGCCGGGCCGGTCATGATTTGGGACAGTGGCTATTTTACTCCCGTTGGCGATTTTGATAGCGGGCTAAAGGCCGGCAGTTTAAAATTTGAATTGTTTGGCAAACGTTTAAAAGGCAAATGGACGCTTGTAAAATTAAAAAATTCAGAAGAAGATAATTGGCTATTGATTAAGGAAAATGATAAATTTAAAAAGACCACTTCTGGTATAGAAAAATTTACAACAAGCGTTAAAAGTAATAAAACTTTTGATATGATTTTAAAAAATAACACAAACAAAATTCCGTTTAAAAAAGTTGATGTGCAACTTGCAACACTCACTGAAACTATTCCTAACGGTGAGTATATTTATGAGGTTAAATATGACGGCTATCGTATTGTGGCGTTTACGGAAAACGGCAAGGTAAAATTGCAGACGCGAAATTTTAAGGATTACACATCCAAATTTGCCGAAATTGCCCAAAGTCTGCAACAATTTTTTAACACAACTAATGTAGTTTTAGATGGGGAAATGGTGGTGCTGGACGAGGACGGCAAAAGCGATTTTTCTAAACTTCAACAATATTTAAAAACAAAATCAGGCGTGCTGGCGTATGTGATTTTTGATATACTTTTTTTAAACGGGAAAGATTTAACTGTCACTCCGCAATTAGAGCGCAAGCAAATTTTAAAAGAAGTTTTAAAAAATGCACCCAAAAATTTAATTTATTCCACTCATGTTAAAAACAATGGCAAAAATTGTTTTAAAAACGCATGCATTAATGGATTGGAAGGAGTGGTTGCAAAAAAGATTGATGCGCCATATATTGCCAAAAGAAACGAAAATTGGCTAAAATTAAAATGCTATAAGCGGCAAGAATTTGTTATTGGCGGATACACAAAAACTAACAAAAAATCCACTGGATTAAGCGCGCTTTTGGTTGGCTTTTATGATGATGGTAAACTTGTTTTTTGTGGCAAGGTGGGCACAGGTTTTAGTGAGGATGAAATGTTAGAGTTAACAAAAAAATTTAAACCCAAAACAATAAAATCTTCCCCATTTTTTAACAAATTGCCAACAAACAAAACAGAGCAGATAACCTACATAAAACCTGAATTTGTTGCGGAAATTCAATTTGCAGAATTTACTCCGCAAAATCTGTTAAGGCAGGCAAGTTTTAAGGGTTTGCGGGCGGACAAATTGCCAACTGACGTTGTGCTAGAAAGTAAAAAATTTTTAAAATTAGATAAAAAAATAGCAAAAAATAAGCAAAATTTAGCAAAAAATATAAAAAATAATAAAAAAATTAGTAAAAATTCAAATTCGGTAACAAAAAACAGCCAAAACAAAAACGAACAAGAAATTGAATTTAAAGGAATAAAAATTACCCATCCAAACAAGGTGTTATTTAAAGGTGTTACCAAGTTAGACATTGTAAAATATTATGACGCGGTTGCAGATAAAATGTTAAAATTTTTATCAAACCGAATATTAAGCGTTGTTCGCTGCCACTCGGGCGAAATGGATAGTTGCTTTTTTAAAAAACATCCAACAACTGAAATTGACGGGGTAAAAACAATTAAACTAAAAAATGAGGATGAATTGTATTTTTATATCACAAACAAACAGGGGTTGCTGGGCGAAGTGCAGCTTGGCACAATTGAATTTCACACCTGGCCAAGCAAGGTTGAAAATGTAAACAAGCCAGACATAATGATTTTCGACCTTGACCCAGACAAAAATTTAAGCCTAACTTTGCTTCGTAAAGGGGTGAAATTGGTTAAAAACACATTGGATAAACTTAAATTAAAATCCTTTTTAAAAACTAGCGGCGGGAAAGGCTATCATGTTGTTGTTCCATTTAAGCCAAATAAAGATTTTGACGCCTTTAAAAAGTTTGCGCATGATGTTGCGTTGTATTTAGAAAATTTATACCCTGATTTATTCACAACCAATATGTCGATGAAAAATAGGAAAAATAAAATTTACATAGATTATTTGCGTAATGCTTATGGCAGCACAAGTGTTGCTCCATATTCAGTGCGTTCACGTGCGGGCGCAAAAGTTTCCATGCCAATAAGTTGGAACGAGTTAAATAAAATTGCCCCAGGAGACATTGACATTTTTACCGCAATAGGGCGCAAAAATAAAAATCCGTGGAAAAATTTTTTTAACACAAACCAAACCTTAAAATAATAAAAAATTTTTAAAAATTGCAAAAAATATAGCGTTTTTATTAAAATATTTGTAGAATTTGCCTTATTTTTTAAATTTTTTTAAAATTTTTATAATTTTACATATAAATTTTTGAAAAGTGTAAAACGCAAAAAAATACAAAAAAGTTAACAAGCAAAAAAAAGTTTGTTGACTTATTTTTTTTAAAGTTTTAAAATTATTTATATTTTATTTTACAAAACAAAAAAACTTTCATAAATAAGATGGAGGAGTTATGCTAGAAATTTCAAATATAACCAAAGATTACAAACTTAAAGACCAAGTTGTGCCAGCGCTTAAAGGCATAAATATTGTTTTTCGCCGCAGTGAATTTGTTGCCATCCTTGGGCCGTCTGGCTGTGGCAAAACCACTTTGCTAAATATTATTGGCGGGCTGGATAGATACACTTCGGGTGACCTGATAATAGACGGCAAGTCCACCAAAAAATTTAAAGATAGAGATTGGGACGATTATCGCAACCGCCGTGTTGGGTTTGTTTTTCAAAGTTATAATTTAATTCCTCACCAAACCGTTTTGGAGAATGTTGAATTAGCGCTAACTTTAAGCGGCATAAAACGTGCGGAAAGGCGCAAACGTGCCATTGAAGTTTTAAATAAGGTTGGGCTAGGCGATAAATTAAAATCTAAACCTAATCAATTGTCGGGCGGGCAAATGCAACGCGTGGCGATTGCTCGTGCGCTTGTAAATAACCCAGAAATTATTTTGGCGGATGAACCCACCGGTGCGTTGGACAGCAAAACCAGCGTGCAAATCATGGAAATTTTAAAAGAGGTTAGTAAGGACAAATTGGTGGTTATGGTCACCCACAATCCCGACCTTGCCAATCAATATTCTAGCCGAATTATTCGCTTGTTGGATGGCGAACTGATTGAAGATAGCAAGCCATACAAAAAAGCGCAGGCAGACAGGGAAATTGCAAACCATAGCGCAAAATTGGATGAGCAAAAAAATAAAAAACAAAAACGCGCAAAAATGTCAATTTTCACTGCCATGTTTTTAAGTTTTAGAAATTTACTTACAAAAAAGGGCAGAACAGTTTTGGTTGCCTTGGCAGGCAGCATTGGCATAATTGGCATAGCGCTAATTTTGGCGGTAAGTTCAGGCATGACCAATTACATAAACAATATGCAGAGCGAAAGTTTGTCTAGTTATCCGGTGTCCATTACTTCGGTCAGCATAAATTTTGACGAGGTCACAACCGCCCTAACCACGGATGACGACACAAAAGGCAACAAAGACGAAATTGCCGTGTACGACCTTAAAAAGACGCTTAAAGATTTTGGCGATTATAACTATATAAGTAAGGAGTTTATAGATTATGTTAACAATTATTACAGCAACGAAAATAAAGCCAAACTTTTAAACGACCGCACAATAAGTTACGCCTCGGACACCATGCTTATAAGCCAAAATTATTTGCCTGTTGTAAGTAAAATTACATATAGTGCGCTAAGCGGCACAACAAATGCAACCTTTTTTGAAGGGCTAAATAACAAAGATTATGTTTTGTCCACTTACGATTTGTATGGCGATTATCCGACCGAAAAAAATGAAATAGCCCTAGTTTTAAATAGCGGCTCGATAGACAGTTCATCCTTACAAAGTTACGGCTTTATAGTGCCTGGGCTAACGGACGAAAAAACATATTTACCCGTAAAATATAGTGAAATTGTTGGCACAAAATATAAATTGCTTTTAAATAATGGCTATTATGCTGCTGGCAGCGAAACCACGTCCTTTGATTGGTCGGCGTTAAAATTTGACGAGGCAAACGCCATGGCAAGTATGGCAAAAATTGCGCAATTTTATAACTCACTAACCCCAGACGCAGAGGATGATAAATATGTAGAACTAACCATTTCGGGCGTTTTAAGTTTAAAAGATGGGGCAAGCGGCAGCCTGTTTTCTAACGGCTTGATGTACACCCCGGCGCTTGCAAAATTTTATCATGAAAATTGCCAAAATTCGGACGTTGTAAACGTTGTTAAACAAAAATATTTCGTTGGTGAAAATTTCAACGAGGAAAAGGCAGAGGAAGCGTTTGTAAAGGACTATGTTTTAAGCATTAACGAACTTGCAACTTTCCAATCCTTGCTGCCAGGCGGAATAGATAAAAACGCCTACACTTACACCACGCCAAAGCAGATGAAGGACACCCTAAAAGAGTATTTCGGATACGACTTTACATATGAAGAAATTATGGATTTGTATCTGCAAGTGTACGGAGCAAGTAATGTTCCGGTGGGCATGAGTTTTTATGTTAAATCGTTTGATGCAAAGGACGATTTAATAAAAATGATTAACACCTGGAACGAAAAAGAGGGCGTTTATAAAATCAACTTTGCAGATAGCAGTTCAATGCTTACAAACATGCTTAAATCGGTTGTAAATATAATATCGTATGTGCTAATTGCGTTTGCGGCCATTTCTCTTGTTGTATCGTCCATTATGATTTCAATTATAACTTACACCTCGGTTATCGAGCGCACAAAGGAAATTGGCGTTTTGCGCAGCATTGGCGCTTCCAAGGGCGATGTGTCCAACGTGTTCAATGCGGAAACAATCCTCATTGGCCTAATGGCAGGTATAATTGGTGTGGGAGTATCAGCCTTGTTAACAATTCCAATAAGCCTAATTTTAAAAGGCTTTACCGGCATTTCCGGCTTAGCAGTTTTGCAGCCATTGCCATGCTTAATCTTAGTGTTAATAAGCGTAGTGTTAACCTTCTTGGCGGGCTTAATACCTGCGCGCATTGCTTCTAAAAAGGACCCAGTTTTAGCGCTAAGGAGCGAATAGAACAAAAGCAAACAAACATTTATTGTGTTTGTTTGTTTTTAGTTTGACATTTTTAAATTTTTGGTTAATATATTATTATGAATAAGTTTAAGTCAATTAGTTTAGATAATGGCGCAAAACTTTACTACGCCAAAAATAATATAAACAAAGGCACTTTTGTTGATGTCAACTTTGATTGCGGCTCTAGGTGCGACACATTCCCTGGGCTTGCGCATTTTGTTGAACATATGTTTTTTACCGGCACAAAAAAATTAACTAAGGACGAAATTACAAAAAAATATTTTTCGTTTGTAAACACCAATGCGTACACAAATAATATCGGTGTGTTTTTTAGCGGCTCAATTTTTACTAAGGAGTTGCCCGACTATCTTTCAACCGTTGCCGAAATGATTACTGAAAGCACATTTAGCCCAAAAGCAATAGAAAAAGAGCGTAAAATCATAAATCAGGAAATTATAAGGCGGATTGATAAAAGCGAAGAAAATTCTTATTATTTTAATTTTTACAATTTAACAAATATGCCAATGTACAAATACACTGGCGCAGGCACAAGGCAAACGATTGCCAACATTACAAGCAAGGATGTAAAAAACTTTGTAAACCAATATTTTATTGCAAACAATGCGCAAATTAACATTGTAACACCGCTATCTGCAAACAAAGTTAAAAAAATTGTAGAAAAAAATTTGATAAGCAAACTTAAAGTGGACAATAATTTTGTGCCGCTAGACCTTTTTGCTGAAACTGTTGCAAACGATAATTTTGTAAAAATTAAAAAGGTGGACATTAAAAAATGCATTGTGCGCTTAAATTTTGTAATAGATAAAGATTTTTACGATTTAAAATTTTTACAACGCCTCAATGCAGTTATTTCCATGATGACGGAAATTTCAGGCGGGATTAATAATTTGTTGCGCATCAAAAAAAGTTTAATATATTCGTGCAAATTTAATTTCCACCGCCTAAAAGAAAAAACAATAATAACCTTCGTTTGTCAATGCGAAAAGGAAAACGTTGGGGAGGTTATAAGCACGGTGGCTGAATATATGCGCAAATTGTATTCAACCGGTTTTAGCGAGGAAGAAATTAAACTATATAAACGTAAGGAAGAATATTATAAAAACATAAAAACCCCATCCGTTGGTTATTTGTTGCATAAAACTTACAACTATAAAATGTACAATAAAATTATTAACGATAAAAAGTTGGAAAAATATGTTAAAAAATGCACAAAAGCCGATTTTGATAACACTATTAAAGAAGTTTTGTCTAACTGCAAAGTTAGTTTAAGCATTTATGGCAGTGTGGATAAAAATTTAGTTCCAACCAAGCAAAAATTAAATGAAATGTATAAATTTAATTAACAAAATAAAAATTTTGCTTGACAATAATTAAATTTATGGCTATAATGAATATAAGAATATAAGTTTTGTTTTTTGCAAAGTTCAACTTTGCATCAATATACATACGGTGGGATTTTGTATTCCATTTGTGTTGTATTTAAAAACTATATTTTTTGCGTGCCTAATTGGCACTTTTAAGGAGTATTATGACAAACGATTTAATATCTAGTGAAGAATTTGATAGTTCCATTTTAACCAATGCGGACTTAACAAAGCAGCCCAACAAACCCGCTGATGCTTTAAATAAAAATGCGAACAAAAATGCTAACAAAGTCGGCAATAAACCTCGTAAACACAACCCAATGCACCACAAAGCCCAACAAAAAGAAAATTTGGTGGAAACTGGCGCGGATGTTGTATTAAATGTTGCAAATCAAGATGCGGCAAACGAGCAACCAACCCAACACAAACACAGGCAAACCAAGGGCAATAACTTAAAAGTTATGTTTTTGGGCGGCATTGGCGAAATTGGCAAAAACATGACCGTTTTGGAATATGGTAACGACATAATTGTAATAGATTGTGGCGTTATGTTTCCGTCCAATGAAATGCTTGGCATCGACCTTGTTGTGCCAGACATAACTTATTTAGTGGAAAATCAAAACAAAATCCGTGGTTTTTTAATAACTCACGGCCACGAGGACCATATTGGCAGCGTGCCATATGTGGTAAACGAAATTAAAGCGCCAATTTATGCCAGCAAAATGACCTGCGGGTTAATTAAAAAGAAAATGGACGAACACAAAAAGGTGGAATACAAAACCATAGCGGTTAAGGCTAAACAAAAAATAACCTTAGGCTGTTTTGAAGTGGAATTTATACATGTAAACCACGCAATCCCAGGTGCGTTTGCGCTTGCAATTAAAACCCCGGTTGGTATGGTGGTGCACACGGGCGACTATAAAATAGATTTAACCCCAATTTATGACGAGCCTTTTGATTTTTATTCGTTTGCAGAACTTGGCAAGCAAGGCGTTTTGTTGTATATGAGCGATAGCACCAATGCGGAAAGGGAAGGTTTTTCGCTAAGCGAACGCGTGGTTGGCTCTACCTTTGAAAAGTTGTTTGCCGAAAATAAAGAGCGCAGGATTGTGGTGGCGGCCTTTGCTTCAAATGTGGATAGAATTCAGGAAATTATGAATTTATCTGAAAAATTTGGCAGGCATGTTGTACTAACGGGTAGAAGCATGGTTAACGTTACCGATGTTGCAACCCAAATTGGCGAAATGAAGATTAATAAAAACAACATCATTGAAGTGGAAAAAATAAAAAATTATAAAGATAGTGAACTTTTAATTTTGTCAACCGGCAGCCAGGGCGAGCCACACAGCGCGCTTTCCCGCATGGCAAATAACGAGTTTAAGGGCATAGAAATTGGCGAAAACGACACAGTTATCTTTTCAAGTTCGCCAATACCAGGCAATGAAAAATCGGTTAGCAACACAATCAACAAGCTTATTATGCTTGGCGCAAAAGTTATATATAACCAACTAGAACAAGTTCACGCCTCTGGTCACGCTTGCCGCGAGGAACAAAAACTTTTGTTAAACCTTGTTAAACCTAAATATTTTATTCCGGTGCATGGCGAACAAAAACACCTGTTGGCGCAATTGGAATCCGCCATTGCAGTTGGCATGGATAGGCATAATGTATTGCTACCAATGTTGGGCATGCAAGTTGAAGTTAACAAAAATTTACTAAAAGCAACCGGCACTGTTCCGTTTGGCAGCAGGCTTATTGACGGCGCAGGCATCGGCGGGCTAGAAAGCAATGTTTTAAAAGAGCGTAAACAGTTAAGCGAGGACGGCCTATGCATTGTAATTTTAAATGTCAACACCGCACGTGGCGAACTAAATTCTAGGCCAGAAATTGTTTCCCGCGGGTTTACCTACACAGGTGAAGCACAAACTTGGTTAGAGGACGCGCGCACAGTTATAATAAATAGCATAGATCAGGAATCTTTGCGCAGCAGGGATTACTTAAACGTTAAAATTTCGTTGAGGAAAGCGCTTACAAACTATTTAAACAAAAAATTAAAACGCAAACCTATGATTGTGCCAATAATAATAGAAAGTAACGATTAATGAATTTAGATAACCATATAAAACAAGAGGGACTAAAAAACAAAGTGCCAATCAGCATGGATGACACTTTGTGTTTTATATGTAAAACTATAAACGAAAATAATTTTAGTTCGGTGCTAGAAATTGGCACGGCAATCGGCTATGGCGCAATCACTATTGCTGAAAACACAAATTGCAAGGCCATAGATAGCGTGGAAATAGACGAACTTCGCTTTAAACAGGCTAAGATAAATATTGCCAACCACAATTTAGAAAATAAAATTAACTTGCATTTAATGGACGCATTAAACTATCTAAAAACCACAAACAAAAAATACGATTTTGTCTATCTTGACGGGCCAAAAGGCCAGTATGTCAACTATCTGCCATATATAATAAAAATTTTAAACGTGGGCGGCATCCTGGTGGCGGACAACCTTAATTTTCACGGCATGGTAACGGGCGAAATTCCAATTTCAAAAGGCTGCCGCGCCATGATTAAAGGGCTTAAAAAATATATTCAAACCATACTTTCCCACCCGCAACTAAAAAGCCAAATTCTTCAAATTGGGGACGGCGTTGGCGTATCTATTAAAATCAAAAATTAAGTATTGATAAGTATAATTTTCATGATATAATTTTCAAAGGAGAAAAAATGGACATCTGTCAAAAATTAGAATATTATAACAAAATTTTAGAAGAGTATAAAGCCCAGCCAGGTTATAACCCAACAAGCAAGCAAGTGCAAAAAGTGGCAAACAAAATTCGCAAACTAAATTCAAAACAATTCAAATACGAAATAATGTCCGCAGACGAATTAAATGTCGAAATAGAACAAAAAAATAAAAAGATAGATAAATTAGTGGCTAATTTAGGGCCGGTTTTGATTATCTGTGGTGCGTTAGGCTTAATGACTTTTTCGTTGCTTATTCCTAAATTTATGACAGGCTTACTTCTGTGCGGATGTGTGCTTAGCGCAATTGGCGTAATTAGCAGTGCTGTTAATTTAGGTAAGATAATTAAAAATTCTATCGAACTTAAAAATATCATTTTGCCCGTGAAAGATAAAAAAGAAAAAAAAGAGTTGCAGCAAAAACAAAATGATAACATAATCATTAGTTTTGGCAATAGCGATATTAACAACACAAAAACAAAAAATTTACGTTCACAGCAAAATTTAAACAACAATGATGATTTTACCATCTAAAAAGACTTTTTAGGGCATTTTACCCTTTAAAACACTTTAATTTAGGGCGTTTTTTTAATGCTTAATTTTTACAACTAAATTTAATTTAAAAATGTAAAAGCAAATATAAATTAAACAAAATTTTACAAAAACCCTATTGTTTTAAACTATATAATTACAAAAATTGTTGAATTAAACAAAAATTTGTGCTAATATAAATGTATGGAATTACTTTCTCCCGCTGGGGACAAGCAAAAATTAATTATGGCAATAGAGTATGGGGCGGATGCGGTTTATTTGGCGTCCACCCGTTTTGGCTTGCGCACTTTTGCGGGCAATTTTAATTTGGACGAACTTGCTTGGGCGGTGGATTATGCCCATAAACATAACGTAAAAGTTTATGTGACGGTCAACATCATCCCGCACGAGGACGATTTGGCGGATTTGCCAGACTATATTAAATATTTAAAAAAAATTAAAGTGGATGCGGTAATTGTTGCCGACTTAGGCGTGATGTCCATAGTAAAAAAGGTTGCGCCAAAAATGCCAATTCATGTAAGCACACAAGCCAATATAACAAACAGCGAGGCGGCAAAAGTTTTTATTTCCCTTGGTGCAAAAAGGCTAATTCTTGCGCGGGAAATGACGTTGGACGATATTGCCACACTACGCAAAAAAATCCCAGCCGAAATTGAGTTAGAGGCCTTTGTGCATGGCGCAATGTGCATCAGTTATTCGGGCAGATGCTTGCTTTCTAATTTCTTTTCCTCGCGGGATGCGAATCGTGGGGCGTGCGTGCAGGCTTGCAGGTGGAATTATGCCATTAGGGAAGTGAGCAAGGATGGCGAATACCCAATAGAGGAAGATAGCCACGGCAGTTATATTTTAAATAGTAAGGACTTGTGCATGATAGACTATTTAAATAAACTTAAACAGGCTGGCGTCACGTCAATTAAAATAGAGGGCAGGATGAAAACCGAATATTATGTTGCCAACATAACAAATGCTTATCGCCAAGCGCTAAACTATTTAGAAAGCCACAAAACATATAAACTCCCCGCTAAAATTAGGGATGAAATTTATAAATCCAGCCACCGCGATTATTCAACAGGTTTTTATTTTGGCGACCCAAAACAGAATTTAGACACCAGCCTGCCAACTTCAACTTACGATTTTGTTGCCGTGGTGGTGGAAGAAACAAAAAACAATCGGGCGCTTGTTGAAATGCGCAACAGGTTTAGTGTAAAAGATAACCTTGAATTGTTGTCCAAAACAAAAAATAATGATATAATTCAAATAGAAAGAATGTGGGATTTGCAGGGTGAGGAACTAACTGAGTGCAAAATCCCAAAACAGCAAGTTTACATCCAAACCAACAAACCATTAAATAAATTGGAAATTTTAAGAAAGAAAAAGTGAAAACCCCATCAAGCGTTTTGTTAATATACAATCCGGGCGCAATGCGTGGCAAAGTAGAAAAATTTTTGCCAAAAATAAAACAGCGCCTGTCTTTGCGTTACAATTTAATAGATTGCGTTGCGGGGGAAAGCGGCCAAGAAAGCGAGGAAATCGCCAACAAAAATGCCAGCAAATACGATATTATTCTTTCCCTTGGCGGGGATGGGACATTGCATAATGTTGTAAACGGCGTTTTAAAATCTAACGCCAATCCAATTGTGGGCGTGTTGCCTTTTGGCACTTGTAACGATGTTGCAACAACCCTTAAAATGCCCAAAAATTTAGATAAAGCAATAGACGCTGTTCTTCGCCTTAACACCACTTTGTACGACATTGCTTTTGACGGCACAAACTATATGGTTTACTCGCTTGCGGGTGGCTATTTAACAGATATTCCATACAAAACCAAGGGCAAAACCAAGCGCAAATTGGGCAGGTTCGCCTATGTTTTATATGGCATAAAAAATATGTTTAAATCCAACCCCCTTCCGCTAACAATCACCGCAGACGGGGAAAGTTTTGATGGCAAATTTAATTTTATAATGCTAATTAACAGCATTTATTCAGGCGGGTTTAAATTAAACGCGGGGGAAGATTTACATAATAACAAAATAAAATTGGTTTTAATTAAAAAAAGTAAAGGCATGGCAAGTTTGTTTGAATTTGCTAGGCTTTTTATGTTTGGCATAAAAAATGTTAAAAAATGCAAAAACACAATAATAAAAGATGTATCTAACATCGAAATTATAAACCACAGCAATTCAGCATTTAGTTTTGACGGCGAAAAGGAAAAGTTTTTAAAGAAAACCTTAAAAGTAAAACAAGCCCTTAAATTTATTACAAATTAAATTAAAATTTCGGCTATGCCGATTTTTTTTATGCTTAAATTTATTTAGTAAAGCGAATATTTGTCCATATACAAAAATAAATTATTATATGAATTTAAACCAAGTTAAACTTAACACAAATTGCATAGTAAAAGATGTGTTAATCCCCGAGCAAAAAACAAAAATTCGCTTAATGGAACTAGGGCTAATTAAAGGTGTAAATGTAATAGTAAAAAACCGCAGCATGTTAAAAAAAACGTTGCTTATAATTTTTAATTCGTCCTGTTTTAGCCTTAATGCGGATATTGCAAAATACATAGAGGTAAATTATGTTTAAATTTATAATTGCAGGCAACCCAAATGTGGGCAAGTCAACCCTGTTTAACAGCATAACAAAATCTAGCGAGCACACAGGCAATTATCACGGCGTAACAGTGGAAGAAAAATCTAAAATTGTAAAATTTAATAACGAAAGTTATCAATTTGTAGATTTGCCCGGCATTTATTCGCTTAATTGCAACTCGTTTGAAGAAGAAGTTAGTAAAACCCAACTGTTAAAATCTAACAACATTATTATGTTGCTTGATGCAAATAGCCTGCGCAAAAATTTATATTTGTGTTTACAATTAAGCGAAATGAATATTAATTATAAAATTTTAATAAATAATTACGATTATTTTAAAAAAAATAAAAACGAAATTGATGTAAATTTATTAAATAAAAACCTAAAAAATGAAGTTGAAATTGTAAATGCCAAAAAAATAAAATTGCAAGAATTTTTAAAAATTATCAAAAATGATAGCGTTTTTTCATCAAATTACAATAAAAAAACTGAAATTTTTAAAAAAAATGAGCAAAATTTAAATAATTTAGAAAATAATTTTAATTTTGATTATTTAAAAAAATATATTAATTTAGTAAAAAATAAATTTAATTTAACAGATTATGAAATTATTCATGCATTAAATGGCGATATTTTGCCAAATTTACAAAAAAAACAAGAAATTTTTGATTATATTCAACAAATTTTGCCCGATTTAATTGCAGATAGATATAAATTTATAGATAATTTACTTGAAAAAGCAATAAAAATAAAATCCGGTTTTTGCTATGGTTATTCTAAGTTTGATAAAATTTTATTAAACCCAATTTTTATGCTAATTTTTTTTGTTTTTACATTTTTTGCAAGTATTTACATCATTTTTTTCAATATTGGGCCATTATTTAGCGATTTTTTAATAAATATTTTTAATTTTTTAATTGCTACGCCATTTTTAAATTTTTTATATTCAACAATAGATAATATTTGGGTAATTCAATTTTTTGAGGGTGGGGTGTTCAGTTCGGTTACAACTGTTTTGTCCTTCCTTCCGCAAGTAACTTTATTGTTCATATTTTTAGGGGTGCTAGAAGATAGCGGCTTAATTGGCAGGCTGGCATTTGTTTTGGACGATTTTTTATCTGCATTTGGCTTAAACGGAAAAGCGATATACATCATGTTGTTGGGCTTTGGTTGCAACACTGTTTCCACCATGGCAACGCGCAGCATGAACACCAAAGAATTAAAAATTAAATCGGCAATAATTAACCCATATTTTTCTTGCATGGCAAGGCTACCAATTTTTGTTATAATTGCTTCCGCTTTCTTTTCTAAGTACGCGTATTTTGTTGTGGCAGGGCTATACGTTTTGGGCATAGTGGTGGCGCTTGTTATGTCGCTTATTCTTAACAAAACCATGCTGCCAACCAAACGCAACGATTTTTTACTTGAATTTGCACCTTTGCGAGGGGTAGAATTTAAACGAGTTTTAAAATTGGGCGCACAAAACGGGCTAGATATGTTAAAGCGAATTTTTGGCGTAGTTTTAACCGTTGGCATAATTGTTTGGATTCTTTCACACACCAAGTTTAATTTGCAGTTCACTGAGGCAATCACCGATAGCATTTTATTCTTCTTTGCCGATAAAATTAGTTTTTTGTTTGCTCCAATTGGGTTAAACAATGCCGGAATCGTGTCCGCGCTGATTGTGGGCTTAATGGCAAAGGAATTAATTGTTTCAACAATTTCAATAACCAACTCGGTAAACACAAATTCGGCGTTAATTTCATCTTTAACTTTGTCTAGCAGTGTTGTTCATTTCACGCCCGCCAGCGCACTATCATTTTTAGTGTTTATTCTGTTGTATTGCCCATGCATGTCCAATATGGCCGTGCTAAAAAAAGAGGTGGGAGGCTTTTATTTTGCCTTTGCCACGCTTAGCCAACTAACCATTGCATATTTAATGAGTTTTGTGGTGTATTTGGCTTGCACAAAAGGGGCAATGCTAAGCATTTTAGCAGCAGTAATCATTGCCGCAATCGTTGCTTCCATAATTTACATATCAAAAAAAATAAAGCACCCCAAATGCCTGTCATGCAATAAATGCAAATAAACTTATATGAGGGAGACCGCAGAGTTCTCCCTCATAACTCCTTCTCCAAGAGGTTGTTTATTTGTATTATATTTGGGCGCACCGAGGGTTCTCCCTCATAAAAAAGATACGCTCGGCTCGTTTCACTCACTCGGTATGACATGGCAAACTTTCATTGTCATTCAGGCTAAGCGAAGCGCAGGAGGAAATTTTATTTCAAATAAGCCTCTAAAATGCTTTGCGTGCTAGTAAAAGCGCAGTTTGTCACACTCTCCTCATAAAAAAGATACGCTCGGCTCGTTTCATTCACTCGGTATGACAGGGAAAATTACATTTTATCTATGAGTAGTAGTTACGAGAGGGAATTCTGTGTAGTGCTTTACGCTTGCGCGCTAATATATTAAAGTGAAAAATATAAATCTATTTTTTCATGCATCCAAATGCTAAATTTGCAGTAAAAAAAGGGGAGAACTTAATGCCCCCAAATTGATTAATCGACAGACGCAACAGTGATATCTGTTAAAAAATTGTCTATCTGTTTAATTAAACCGTTTGCTTCGCGTTTAGATTTAGCGTTAGGCAAATATTCTTTAACGTTATCTTGCAAAATGTTAATTTTGGTTACAACTTTATCTTTAGCAGTTTCCTTTTTGCAGTGGTTATATTTTGTAATCAAAGTTTCAAAATCGGATTTAAAATTATTAAGTGTAAAATCTTCTTTTTTCATATTAATTTAACAACTCCTCGCAGGAAGTAATATTTTCAATTGAGATAAAACTTTTTATATCATCAAAAATACCTTTTTCTGCCTTAAAAATATATTCAAAATTTGGGTTAAGATTTGCATATGCTTTGTCTTTAACATTTTCAACCATTTTATGTAAAAATTGCACGCCATCATTTAAGTCTAAAAAAGTCATTTTGCCTTGCTGATAGAGATGAATGTAGCCATAAAATGTGTCTAAAATATGTTTAATTTTATCATTTGTTTCATTGTCGAACAATTTTTCCCATTTAGGGCGCCAAGTAATATTATTTTTCATGTATTCTCCTTTGCTGATTATAATATAACATACAAACAAAGGATTGTCAATACACAAATTAAAATAATATAAAACAAAATGATTGTAAAAAAGTAAAATTTGTGCTAATATATAAATATGAGTAAACTTCCGTTAGTTGCAATTGTTGGCAGACCAAATGTGGGTAAATCCACCTTTTTTAACAAAATTGCAGGCAGTAAAATTAGTATTGTGGAGGATATCCCAGGTGTCACGCGGGATAGGATTTTTGCCAACGCAGAATGGGCGGGGTACAGTTTTCAAATTGTGGATACCGGCGGGTTGGATTTTAAAAAGGAAGACGAAATTAACACTAGGATTATTGAACAAGCCAACCTAGCAATAGATTTAGCGGATGTAATAATATTTATGGTGGATGGCAAAGCCGGTGTTACACATGACGATAAAGAAATTGCAAATTATTTAAGGCGTGCAAAAGCGCCAAAAGTTTTGGCAGTTAATAAATTAGATAATTTTGAAAGGGAAAAGGCATACGAATTTTATGAACTTGGCCTAGGCGAGCCAATCCCCATTTCAGCCGAGCAGAGCAAAGGCGTTGGTGATTTATTAGACGAAGTTGTAAAACACCTAAACAAGCAGGAAAAGGACGATAACATCGGGGTAAAAATAGCGCTTTTAGGCAAACCAAACGCGGGTAAATCTAGCATAACAAACCGCTTATTGGGCGAAGATAGAGTGGTGGTTAGTTCAGTCGCCGGCACAACCCGTGATGCAATCGACAGCCCATTTAATTGGAACAATAATCCATATGTACTTATAGACACCGCAGGGCTTAGGCGCAAATCTAAAATAGAGCCAGATAGCATAGAGCGTTACAGCATAATCCGCACCCTCAGCGCGCTTGAAAGATGCGATGTTGCCGTGCTTATAATTGATGCAAATGAGGGCATAAGCGAACAAGATATTCGCATCGCTGGCCTTATTCATGAACAGGGCAAGCCAAGCGTGATTGTGCTAAATAAGTGGGATTTAATTTCAGGAGAAGATAAGCGTAAAGATTTTGAAAAACAACTTTCGGTGGACTTGGCCTTTATGAAATACTATGTAACTTTATTTACAAGTTGCAAAAACGGCAAAAATATAGGCAAAATTATGTCCATGGTGGACATGGTTTACACAAACGCTAAGCGTGAAATTCCAATGTCGCTATTCAACAACGTGTTAACCAACGCAATCAGCGCTAACGAGCCACCTGCAAAACACGGCAAACGCTTAAAAATTATTTTTGGCAAACAAGTTTCAACCTGCCCGCCAACCTTTAACATTTATTGTAACGACAGCAGTTTGGTGGACAATTCCTACACCCGATACATTGAAAATAACTTGCGCCGCGCCTTTGATTTTACCGGCACACCTTTAAAAGTTGTGTTTAAAAATAGGGGAGAAGATTAAAAAAAACCGCTATAATTAGCGGTTTTTTGTTAAATGGATTGGTTAGATATGCGTGCGATGTGTTTTAAATTTGCAACACTTAATAAAAATTTATTTTTCATGCTAGGGTTATTTTTATATTCGTCCATAAAATGGTCTTCGTATCCTGGCATTAAAACGCACATAAACTGAAACCAATTTTCAGTTAAATAATCAGATAAAGCATATCTTTTAGTTCCTTCGTTAAAAGCATACACACCAAAGTCTGTAAATAAAAATAGTCCGCCATTTATGTTTAAAATAATCTCTTTATCAGTGCGGTTGATTAAATAGTAGGTGGTGTGTTTTTGGTCTTCGTCAAATTTCCTCTCAATTGGGTCCATTTTTTCAATGTTAAAAGTTTTGCCAATAAAAGCATCAAAATTTTCTTTTTGTAAATAATTTAAAAACATGTTTACCTCTTTTGTTAAATTGTTTAAAAATTGTAACATAAAATTTTTAAATGTCAATAACAAAAGCAAAAAAACTGAAATTATTTTTTATTCAACGCTAAATCGTCTTTTGCAAAACAGAAAATTGCTAGATATAATTTTAATTGCCTATTCATCTAAAAAAATAGTTTTGTTTAGTTGATTTTTTTTTACAGTTTTGCTATTATGTTTGTTAGTGGTAAAATTATGACTTATTTATATTATCTTATTTTAGCGTTAGTTAGTTATTTGTTTGGCAATCTTAATTGGGCAAGGATTATTTCAAAATTTAATCATGGTGATGTAACGCAGTCGGGCAGCGGCAACCCAGGCACGCTTAATATGTGGCGCACTTTTGGCTTTTGGCCGGGCTTTTTAACCTTTGTTTTAGATATGATTAAAGGCCTTATTCCAACGCTTGTGGCATACCTTACTTTCCCATACATTGGTTGCAATGCGGAAATTGCGTTGTATGTGGCTGGTTTTAGCGTAATTTTGGGGCATATATTCCCGGTGGCATACAAATTTAAGGGCGGCAAGGG